>NZ_JADOVD010000005.1:0-234509 GCF_015752245.1 Flavobacterium sp. CG_9.10 | reverse complement strand
ATTTTTACCCATCGTTATTTGAATTTTGCAACTCTAAATTACGATTATTTTAAGAAGCCATTAATTTGGCTTCTTTTTTATCGGACAACAATGATAAATAATTAGCAATTTAATTAAAATTAGACCTAAAAAATAAATTAAAATTATTTTTTTAGTATATTTTTTTTCATTTTAATATAAAAAAGAATAGTACCACTATTACTTATTAAAGAAAAAAATAAAGTCCTCCTATTTTATCTAATCGCCATTAACCAAATCTATTACCTAACTAAAATTATTAAGTTTATGAAAAAGCAAAATTTTAAAATTTATGCATTAACGGCATTACTTATTGGCCTTTATTCGTGTAATTCAAATGATGATGCAGTAACAGATTCTACAGTAGCAGCTTCGCAATTCAAAGTAATTAATGTAACCCATCATGATGGACATCCGTTCAGTACCGGAGTAACAACTTCCGCAACAGGAAAATATGTTGCAAATCCTGGAGGAGGCGTTATGATGCAGGCATTTTATTGGGATGTCCCTGCCGGTGGAAATTGGTGGAATACAGTTGGCACAAAAGTGACCGAATGGTCAAATGCCGGAATTGGATCAATCTGGTTACCTCCAGCATCTAAAGCCCAGAATGGCGCCTTTTCTATGGGATACGACCCCACTGACTATTTTGATTTTGGAGATTATAATCAAAATGGCTCAATTGAAACACGTTTTGGTTCCAAAACAGAATTAGTAAGCTTAATTACTAAAGCACATACTGAAAACATGCAAGTGTATGCTGATATCGTAATTAATCACAATAGCGGAGGTCAATTAGAAAACAACCCTTTTACAGGAACACAAACGTACACTAATTTTACGGGTGTAGCCTCTGGAAAATTCCCTAGAACCAGTGCCGATTTTTACAAAAACTCTTTCGGAAATAACGACGAAGGTGCATTCGGAGGATTTCCTGATTTATGCCATGCCGCGTCAAATGTTCAGAATTGGTTGTGGTTGAGAACGGATGGCGTAGGTAAATATTACAAAAACACTATGAAATTCGATGGATGGAGATTTGATTATGTAAAAGGTTTTGGTTCATGGGTCATCAACAATTGGAATGCAAACGTTGGTGGTTTCTCCGTTGGAGAATTATGGGATTCAAACGTAAACACATTGAATGATTGGGCAAATAATGCCAACAGTTCCGTCTTTGATTTTGCTTGTTATTACAAAATGAATGATGCTTTTGACGGTAATAATCTTGCCCTGTTGAATGATGACATGATGTGGAAAAGAAACCCTTACAAAGCGGTTACTTTCGTTACCAACCACGATACAGATGAAATTTGGAAAAAAGAATTGGCTTATGCTTATATTTTAACTCATGAAGGATATCCAACTATTTTTTACAGAGATTATGAAGAATGGTTGAATAAAACAAAATTAAACAACTTAATCTGGATTCATAACAACAAAGCAACTGGTACAACTTCAATTTTATATGCGGATAATGATGAGTATGTGGCACGAAGAAATGGATATAATGGAAATCCGGGATTAGTAGTTTACATTAACAATTCATCCGTTTGGCAGGAAAGATGGATTCAGACTAACTGGGTCAATGCACAAATTAAGGATTTTACTGGTAGTTCAACTTGGATACCAACAACTCAAGCAGATAAATGGGTAAAAATTCAGTGTCCGCCAAACGGATATTCTGTTTGGTCTATCAATATGTAAAATATAAATATTCTAGAGGCTGTCTGAAAAGGCAGCCTTCTTTTTTTTTAATCTTAAAACTTCACAATATCAGTTTTGATTTAAAAGTTATCACATTACCGCATTCAAAATTCACATAAGCAATTAAGAGTATACTATTTTTAATTGGCATTTATAAATAGTACTTTTGCAGACTATTTATATTATACATGAGCTTTTTAAAAGAAATACAACGTAGAAGAACTTTTGGGATTATCTCACATCCTGATGCCGGTAAAACAACACTTACTGAAAAACTCCTCCTTTTTGGTGGTGCTATTCAAGAAGCGGGTGCTGTAAAAAACAACAAAATAAAAAAAGGCGCTACCAGTGACTTTATGGAAATTGAACGTCAGAGAGGGATTTCGGTTTCTACATCTGTTTTGGCATTCAATTATAAAAACAAAAAGATAAACATTCTCGATACTCCCGGACACAAGGATTTCGCTGAGGACACTTTTAGAACTTTGACAGCCGTTGATAGCGTTATTGTTGTAATTGATGTAGCCAAAGGTGTGGAGGAACAAACAGAGAAATTAGTAGCGGTTTGTAGGTTGCGCAAAATTCCAATTATTGTATTCATCAATAAGATGGACCGCGAAGGAAAGGATGCTTTTGATCTTATGGACGAAGTGGAGCAAAAACTAGGGCTAAAAGTTACACCTCTTAGTTTTCCGATAGGAATGGGTTATGATTTCCAAGGAATTTACAATTTATGGGAACAAAACATCAACTTATTTAGTGGTGATAACCGTAAAAACATTGAAGAAACTATCGCTTTTTCGGATGTTAAAAATCCTGAATTGGAAAAAATTATCGGACAAAAACCAGCCGATACTTTGCGTGAAGAATTAGAATTAATTGATGAAGTATATCCAAAATTTGATCGTCAAGATTATTTGGACGGAAAATTACAACCCGTATTTTTCGGATCCGCTTTAAATAATTTTGGAGTAAGAGAGTTATTAGATTGTTTTGTTGAAATTGCTCCATCACCAAGACCAAAAGAATCTGAAACACGTTTGGTTGACCCAAAAGAAGAGAAAATGTCTGGTTTTGTTTTCAAAATCCATGCTAATATGGATCCTAAACATAGAGACCGATTAGCGTTTATAAAAATTGTTTCAGGGACTTTCGAAAGAAATAAACCGTATTACCATGTTCGACAAAAAAAGAATTTAAAATTTTCCAGTCCGAATGCCTTTTTTGCCGAAAAGAAAGAGATTGTCGATATATCCTACCCTGGTGACATTGTAGGTTTACACGACACTGGTAATTTTAAAATTGGAGACACTTTGACCGAAGGTGAAATCATGAGTTTTAAAGGAATTCCAAGTTTCTCTCCGGAGCATTTTAGGTATATCAATAATGCGGACCCAATGAAAGCTAAACAACTCGATAAAGGAATTGATCAGCTGATGGATGAAGGTGTTGCGCAATTGTTTACGCTGGAAATGAATAACCGTAAAATCATAGGAACGGTAGGTGCGCTTCAATATGAGGTTATTCAATATCGATTGGAACATGAATATGGTGCAAAATGTACTTATGAAAATTTTCCCGTACACAAAGCGTGTTGGGTAAAACCTAACGATCCAAAAAGTGATGAATTTAAGGAATTTAGAAGAATCAAACAGAAATTCTTGGCCCACGATAAATACGGGCAATTAGTGTTCCTTGCCGATTCTGACTTTACCATTCAAATGACCCAGAATAAATATCCGAATGTTAAATTGTATTTCACATCGGAGTTTGAATAATATTCGAAATATCATTTCTTAAAAAAAACGCTAATTTCACAATTAGCGTTTTTTTTATGTTTTATATAGTTTCTTGAACCTGAAACTTATGCAATTGTGCTTTCTAAATTGATTGCTTTTTTCAAAAATGCTTTAATTAACAAACGATTCGGAGCCATTCCAGAAGTCATAACTTGTTTCTTAGTATTGATTCCTTCTGTTGTTATCGTTCTATTAGGATCTTGTTTAGAACCCATAAACCAAAGCACAAAATTCATATTTGAAGTGTTTTCTTGTTTTGCGATAGTATTTACTTCAAGCGTAGTATTCACAACTTCATTTTTAGTTTGACTAAAAACAGAAACATTACAAAATAAAGCAAACACCACCATTATAAAGATAGTTGTGATTTTATTATTATTGTTTTGTTTAGAAAAGTTGTTCATGGAATATATTATTTTTTTACAAAAGATGATTGTCATCTATTATTTTGAGCGAAACTAGAACTTAAATGCACTAGTAAAAAATATTTCCGATGAACAACTTTTTTATCCGTTAAACTGCAAAATGTGTATTTTTTACATGATAATTCTCGATGTATTCCTGTAAAAATTAAACAAACCAAAACTATTTGGCTTTAGAAAAAGCAATTCACAGATGACAAGAACATCCGAAAAAAATTGGCACAAAAAAAAAGGCTTCCACTGTTGCGGAAGCCTTTTCTATTATTCTATTACAATTAAGCTTGTCCTGCAGGACCAAAATTAAGAGGAATCGGAGGTTGTTCTGTGTCTTTTATTTCGCCATGAGCGACTTCAAAACGGTGAATATTTTCTCCAATAGCCTTCAGTAACCTTTTGGCGTGTTGCGGTGTCAAGACAATTCTTGATTTTACTTTAGCCTTAGGAATACCAGGCATAATACTTACAAAATCTAAAACAAATTCTGAAGAAGAATGATTGATTATTGCCAAGTTGGAATAAATTCCTTCGGCAGTTTTTTCATCCAATTCAATGTTGATTTGCTCTTGTTGTTGATTAGAATTACTCATACCTTAATAAATATATTCTTCTTTATTAGCCATCATATCATTATAATCTTCTTTTGAACCTACAATTGTATTATCATATTCTCTCATACCAGTTCCGGCAGGAATTCTATGACCAACAATTACATTTTCTTTCAATCCTTCTAAGTAATCGATTTTACCTGCAACTGCAGCTTCATTCAATACTTTAGTAGTTTCCTGGAACGATGCAGCAGAAATAAACGATTTTGTTTGAAGCGACGCTCTTGTAATACCTTGTAAAACTGGTGTTGCAGTTGCAGTAACTACTTCACGAGCCACAACAAGATTTTTATCTGTACGTTTCAATAGAGAGTTTTCATCACGCAATTCACGAGGCGTAATAATTTGACCTTCTTTCAATGCACTAGAATCTCCAGCATCTTCAACTACTTTCATACCGTATAATTTATCATTTTGAACGATAAAATCTTTAGTGTGAATTAATTGATCTTCTAAGAATAAAGTATCACCTGGATCCTGTACTCTTACTTTACGCATCATTTGACGTATTACTACTTCAAAGTGTTTGTCGTTGATTTTTACCCCTTGTAGACGGTATACTTCTTGAATTTCATTTACCAAATACTGTTGAACAGCTGCTGGTCCTTGAATTCTTAAAATATCATCTGGAGTAATTGCTCCATCAGATAATGGTACACCTGCTCTTACGAAGTCATTTTCTTGAACTAGAATTTGGCTTGATAATTTAACCAAGTATTTTCTAACATCACCAAATTTAGATTCGATAACGATCTCACGGTTACCTCTTTTGATTTTTCCAAAAGAAACAACACCATCAATCTCAGAAACAACAGCTGGGTTTGAAGGATTACGAGCTTCTAACAACTCTGTAATTCTTGGTAAACCTCCTGTAATATCTCCTGATTTAGAAGAACGACGAGGGATTTTTACCAATACTTTACCTGCTTTAATTTTCTCCCCGTTTTCAACCATCAAGTGGGCTCCAACTGGTAAGTTATAAGAACGAATTAATTCATTGTCTTTACCGTAAACCAATAAAGTTGGAATTAATTTTTTAGCTCTTGATTCAGAAATTACTTTTTCTTGGAAACCAGTTTGCTCATCAATTTCAACCATGAATGATTGACCTTGCTCTAATTCTTCGTAAGCAATTTTACCGGTAAATTCAGAAACGATAACTCCATTATATGGATCCCATTTACAGATTACATCTCCTTTAACAACCGACTGACCGTCTTTAACGAAGATACTTGAACCGTAAGGAATATTATTAGTACTTAATAAAATACCTGTTCTTTCATCAATTAATTTCAATTCCGTAGAACGAGATACTACAATATCAACTGCATTACCTTCACTATCTTCTCCTTTAACAGTTTTTAAATCTTCAATTTCAAGTTTACCATTAAATTTGGTAACGATACTTGACTCTTCAGATATACCACCCGCAACCCCTCCAACGTGGAATGTACGTAATGTTAACTGTGTTCCTGGTTCTCCAATAGATTGAGCTGCAATAACACCAACAGCTTCTCCTCTTTGTGTCATTTTTCCAGTAGCTAAATTTCTACCGTAACATTTTGCACAAATACCTTTCAATGCTTCACAAACAAGTGGTGAACGAACTTCTACTTTCTCAATTGGAGAAGCTTCAATTTGTTTCATCAATGCTTCAGTGATTTGCTCGCCTGAACGTACAAGAATATCATTAGTTAAAGGATTAATTATGTCTTGCAATGCAACACGTCCTAAAATTCTTTCTCCTAAAGTTTCAACTATTTCTTCATTTTTCTTCAATGCTGAAACTTCAACACCTCTAAGTGTACCACAATCATCGATGTTAACAATAACATCTTGAGATACATCATGCAATCTTCTTGTTAAATATCCTGCATCGGCAGTTTTCAATGCCGTATCCGCAAGACCTTTACGCGCACCGTGAGTAGAAATAAAGTACTCAAGGATAGAAAGACCTTCTTTAAAATTAGAAAGAATCGGGTTTTCAATAATTTCACCACCACCAGCAGTAGATTTTTTTGGCTTAGCCATCAAACCACGCATACCGGTTAACTGACGAATTTGTTCTTTGGAACCCCTCGCTCCAGAATCAAGCATCATATACACAGAGTTGAAACCTTGTTGGTCTTCTCTAATGTTTTTCATTGCTAATTCTGTAAGTTGAGCATTCGCTGAAGTCCAAACATCAATAACTTGGTTGTAACGTTCGTTATTAGTAATAAGACCCATGTTATAATTAGCAGAAATCCCTTGAACTTGTTCTCTGGCGTCTGCAATTAATTTTGGTTTTTGTTCTGGAATTCTAATGTCTCCAAGTGAGAATGACAAACCACCTTTAAAGGCAAATTTGTAACCCATGTCTTTCATGTTATCCAAGAAAGCAGCAGTTGTAGGCACATCAGTAGAACTTAAAACGTGTCCAATAATGTCTCTAAGATTTTTCTTAGTCAATACATCATTGATATATCCAGCTGCTTCCGGTACTACTTCATTAAATAATACACGTCCTGCAGTTGTTTTTATGATTTGGTAAACTAAGTCACCTGCTTCATTAAAGTGTTTTGCTCTAATTCTTACAGAAGCATTCAATTCTAATCTACCTTCATTCAAAGCAATATTTACTTCTTCAGCAGAATAAAAAGTGATTCCTTCTCCTAAAATCTTAAGCTCAGGAGTTGATAAACGTTCTTTGGTCATATAATATAGACCCAAAACCATATCCTGAGAAGGTACCGTAATTGGAGCACCATTTGCAGGATTCAAGATATTGTGAGAACCCAACATTAACAATTGAGCTTCCAAAATAGCTTCTGGTCCTAACGGTAAGTGAACTGCCATTTGATCCCCATCAAAATCCGCATTAAATGCAGTACAAACTAAAGGGTGCAATTGGATTGCTTTTCCTTCAATTAATTTTGGTTGAAATGCTTGGATACCTAATCTGTGCAAAGTAGGAGCACGATTCAGTAATATTGGGTGACCTTTGATTACATTTTCAAGGATATCCCAAACTACAGGCTCTTTCTTATCTATTATTTTCTTAGCTGATTTTACCGTTTTTACAATTCCTCTTTCTATCAATTTACGGATAACGAAAGGTTTGTATAATTCGGCAGCCATATCTTTAGGGATACCACACTCAGATAATTTCAATTCAGGTCCAACAACAATTACCGAACGAGCAGAATAATCCACACGTTTTCCAAGTAAATTTTGACGGAAACGTCCTTGTTTACCTTTAAGGGAATCAGATAAAGATTTTAATGGTCTGTTTGATTCTGTTTTTACTGCAGATGCTTTACGAGTATTATCGAAAAGTGAATCTACAGATTCCTGCAACATACGTTTTTCGTTTCTTAAGATAACTTCTGGAGCTTTAATCTCCATTAATCTTTTCAAACGGTTGTTACGTATAATTACACGACGGTATAAATCATTCAAATCTGAAGTTGCAAAACGACCTCCATCAAGTGGCACAAGTGGACGTAATTCTGGTGGAATAACTGGTACCACTTTCATAATCATCCATTCAGGACGATTCTCACGGTTCAAGTTAGACTCACGGAAAGATTCCACAACTTGTAACCTTTTTAATGCTTCCGTTTTACGTTGTTTAGACGTTTCATTATTAGCGTTATGTCTCAATTGGTAAGACAATTGATCTAAATCAATTCTTGCTAATAAATCCATAATACACTCTGCTCCCATTTTGGCAACAAATTTATTAGGATCAAAATCATCAAGATACTGGTTGTCAGCAGGAAGAGTGTCTAAAATATTTAAATATTCTTCTTCTGTCAAAAAGTCTAATCTTTGTACTGATTCACCTTCTGCATTTTTAGCGATACCTGCTTGGATTACTACGTATCTTTCGTAGTAGATAATCATGTCTAATTTCTTAGAAGGAAGTCCAAGGATATAACCAATTTTATTTGGAAGAGAACGGAAATACCAGATATGAGCAATTGGCACAACAAGATTGATGTGACCTACTCTGTCTCTACGTACTTTTTTCTCAGTAACTTCAACACCACAACGGTCACAGATGATTCCTTTGTAACGTATTCTTTTATATTTACCACAAGCACATTCAAAATCTTTTACTGGTCCGAAAATACGTTCACAGAAAAGTCCATCACGCTCTGGTTTGTGCGTTCTGTAGTTGATAGTTTCAGGCTTTAATACTTCACCTCTTGATTCTTTCAAGATAGATTCAGGAGAAGCAAGTCCTATTGAGATTTTATTAAACCTTTTTACAGGGTTTTTATCTTTATTGTTATTATTTCTATTATTCATCATAGTTTTTACTATTGATTTATTTGCAATTAAAAATTGATTCTTGTTTAAGTCGAAAGTTTGAAAGTCGAAGGTCGAAAGCCGCTGACGACTTTAAGACTTTAATACATTTGACTTGCGACTATTAACAGTACCTCGAATTACTTCTCTAAACTTCAAATAAAAATTTTGAAGTGCTATTTACAAAACCTATTGGTTTAAATAAAAAATCGGAACGGGTTACGGGTATAAATCCTAAAAACCTTTATAAATGCCAAAGTAGAGACGCGAATAATCGCGTCTCTACAGTGACAAATTATTATTTATTCTTCTAAACGAATGTCAAGTCCAAGACCTTTCAATTCATGCATTAATACGTTGAATGATTCAGGTAATCCTGGTTCTGGCATAGATTCACCCTTAACGATTGCTTCGTAAGTTTTAGCTCTACCGATAACATCATCAGACTTCACAGTCAAGATTTCTCTCAGCGTACTTGATGCTCCATAAGCCTCAAGTGCCCAAACTTCCATCTCTCCAAAACGTTGGCCTCCAAATTGAGCTTTACCCCCAAGTGGTTGTTGAGTAATCAACGAGTATGGACCTATAGAACGTGCGTGCATTTTATCGTCAACCATATGTCCAAGTTTCAACATGTAGATAACTCCTACTGTTGCCGCTTGATGGAAACGCTCTCCTGTACCACCATCATATAAATGTGTATGTCCAAAACGTGGCACTCCAGCTTCGTCAGTCAATTCATTAATTTGGTCTAAAGTTGCTCCGTCAAAAATTGGTGTAGCAAATTTTCTACCCAAATTCTGTCCAGCCCAACCAAGAACTGTTTCATAAATCTGACCAATGTTCATACGCGAAGGTACACCTAATGGGTTCAACACGATATCAACTGGCGTTCCGTCTTCAAGGAAAGGCATATCTTCATGACGAACAATACGAGCAACAATACCTTTGTTACCGTGACGTCCTGCCATTTTATCCCCAACTTTCAGTTTACGTTTCTTAGCAATATAAATTTTAGCTAATTTCAAAATTCCTGCTGGCAATTCATCACCAACTGTAATTGTGAATTTCTCTCTACGTAATGCCCCTTGTAAATCGTTCAATTTAATTTTATAGTTATGAATTAAATCATTAACCATTTTATTAGTTGCATCATCAGCAACCCATTGACCTTTACTTAAGTGAGCAAAATCTTCAACAGCATAAAGCATTTTTTGAGTATATTTTTTACCTTTTGGTAAAACTTCTTCACCCAAATCATTCATTACACCTTGAGAGGTTTTTCCGTTTACAATCAAGAAAAGTTTTTCAACTAATTTGTCTTTCAATTCAACAAATTTAACTTCAAACTCCATTTCAAGCGCTCCTAAAGCATCCTTGTCTTGTGTACGTTTACGTTTATCTTTTACTGCTCTTGCGAACAATTTTTTATCTAAAACAACACCGTGTAAAGATGGTGATGCTTTTAACGAAGCATCTTTCACATCACCTGCTTTATCCCCGAAGATTGCACGAAGCAATTTTTCTTCCGGAGTAGGATCTGATTCCCCTTTTGGAGTAATTTTTCCGATAAGAATATCACCAGGTTTAACCTCGGCTCCAATTCTAATCATACCATTTTCATCTAAATCTTTAGTAGCTTCTTCAGAAACGTTTGGTATATCATTCGTTAATTCTTCGTTACCTAATTTAGTATCTCTAACTTCTAATGAATAATCATCAACGTGAATAGAGGTAAAAATATCGTCACGAACTACTTTTTCAGAAATTACAATCGCATCCTCAAAGTTGTATCCTTTCCATGGCATAAATGCAACTTTGAGGTTTCTACCTAAAGCTAATTCACCATTTTGAGTCGCATAACCTTCTGACAATACTTGTCCAGGAACCACTCTATCCCCTTTTCTAACGATAGGTTTTAGATTGATACTTGTACCTTGATTGGTTTTTCTAAATTTAATTAGATTGTATGTTTTTTCATCAGGCTCAAAACTTACCATTCTTTCTTCCTCAGAACGATCGTATTTGATAGTGATAATATTTGCATCTACATATTCAATAACTCCATCTCCTTCTGAGTTAATTAAAACTCTAGAATCAGAAGCAACTTGACGCTCTAAACCAGTTCCAACAATTGGAGCTTCAGGACGAATTAATGGTACGGCCTGACGCATCATGTTAGATCCCATCAAGGCTCTATTCGCATCATCATGTTCTAAGAAAGGAATCAAAGAAGCTGAGATAGAAGCAATTTGGTTTGGAGCAACATCGGTATAATCTACTCTTGTTGGTTCAATTACTGGGAAATCACCTTCTTGACGTGCAATTACGTCTTCGGCAGTAATTTTTCCAGTAGCATCCATTTGAATGTTTGCCTGAGCAATCATCATTCCTTCTTCTTCTTCTGCGCTTAAGTAAACTGGAGTAGAAACTAAATCTACAGTTCCATTAGTTACTTTACGGTAAGGCGTTTCGATGAAACCCATTCCGTTTACTTTAGCATAAACACCTAGAGATGAAATCAAACCAATGTTTGGTCCCTCTGGAGTTTCAATTGGACATAAACGTCCGTAATGCGTATAGTGAACGTCACGTACCTCAAAACCTGCTCTTTCTCTCGAAAGTCCACCTGGTCCTAGTGCAGATAATCTTCTCTTGTGTGTTATCTCCGCTAGTGGATTCGTTTGATCCATAAACTGAGACAACTGGTTTGTTCCAAAGAAAGAGTTGATAACAGATGATAATGTTTTAGCATTAATCAAATCTATTGGTGTAAACACCTCGTTATCTCTAACGTTCATACGCTCTCTAATGGTTCTGGCCATACGAGCTAAACCAACACCGAATTGTTGAGACAATTGTTCTCCAACTGTTCTAACACGACGGTTTGATAAGTGATCAATATCATCAATCTCTGCTTTAGAGTTGATTAATTCAATCAAATATTTTACAATGGTAATGATATCTTCTTTGGTAAGCACTTGCTTTTCCATTGGAATATCTAAACCAAGTTTTTTATTCATTCTATAACGACCTACTTCACCTAAGTTGTAACGTTGATCAGAGAAGAATAATTTATCTATAATACCACGAGCAGTTTCTTCATCAGGCGGTTCTGCGTTACGCAATTGTCTGTAGATATGCTCAACAGCTTCTTTTTCAGAATTTGTTGGATCTTTTTGAAGCGTATTGTGAATGATGGCATAATCCCCTTGATTAGCATCTTCCTTATGCAACAAAATAGATTTAACGTTAGAATCAATGATTTCTTCCACATTATCTTTATCGATAATTGTATCTCTATCAAGGATTATTTCGTTACGTTCGATAGAAACTACTTCACCAGTATCTTCATCTACGAAATCTTCATGCCATGTATTCAATACACGAGCAGCTAATTTTCTACCGATATATTTTTTAAGTCCTGTTTTAGATACTTTAATTTCCTCTGCAAGATCGAAAATCTCTAGGATATCCTTGTCTCTTTCGAATCCAATTGCACGGAATAAAGTAGTTACAGGTAATTTTTTCTTTCTGTCAATATAAGCATACATTACGCTGTTTATATCTGTAGAAAATTCTATCCAAGAACCTTTAAAAGGAATTACCCTAGCAGAATATAATTTTGTTCCATTTGCATGGAATGATTGACCAAAGAAAACACCTGGTGATCTGTGTAATTGAGAAACAACTACACGCTCAGCACCATTAATAACAAAGGTACCGCTTGGTGTCATATAAGGAATCGTACCAAGATATACATCTTGAACAATTGTTTCAAAATCCTCATGTTCTGGATCTGTACAATACAGTTTTAACCTTGCTTTTAAAGGCACACTATAAGTAAGACCTCTTTCTATACATTCTTGAATTGTGTAACGTGGGGGATCTACAAAATAATCAAGAAATTCTAATACAAAATTGTTTCTTGTATCAGTAATAGGGAAGTTTTCCATGAAGGTATTGTAAAGCCCTTCGTCGCCTCTTTCGTCAGATTTAGTTTCTAATTGAAAAAAATCTTTAAACGATTTAACCTGAACATCTAGAAAATCTGGATAGTCAGGAATATTTTTAGTAGAGGCAAAATTCAATCTTTCAGTCTGATTTGTTAGCATCAATTGACAAAATTTTGATTAAAAAAGTAATTTTTTTGTGTAAATATTGTTTATTTACACTTTTCTTTTACAACCATTACATCTTTAAAAACCAATTTAAGATAACTACTTTCTTATTATCTGTTAATTTTTTTTCCTCGTAATGGGTAAAATGAATTATTTTAAAAGACTAATATGTACTTATACAAGGTAGACTTTTGTTATACGAAAAATGGTTTAGGTCTTGGATATATATCCAAAGACCTAAACCTAGTTCTCAAAAAGAGTTAAACTATTTAAGCTCAACCTCAGCTCCAGCTTCTTCTAAAGATTTTTTAAGCCCTTCAGCTTCTTCTTTAGAAACACCTTCTTTTACATTACTTGGTGCGCTATCAACTACATCTTTAGCTTCTTTCAAACCTAAACCTGTAAGTTCTTTAACTAATTTTACAACTGCTAATTTAGAAGCACCTGCTGCTTTTAATACCACTGTAAATTCTGTTTGAACATCTTCAGCAGCAGCTTCACCACCACCAGAAACTACTACAGCTGCAGCAGCTGGTTCGATACCGTATTCATCTTTTAATATTGTTGCTAATTCGTTAACTTCTTTTACTGTAAGGTTAACTAATTGTTCTGCGAATTGTTTCAAATCTGCCATTTTTTCTATCGTTTTAAAATGATTTGTAAAAATATAATTTATTTATTGTGCGCTTTTTTAAATAAAAACTAGAGCAAAACTCTATTTTTATTATGCTTCTACTTCTTCTGAAGCCTCTTCGCTTTTTGCGAATTGGTTTTGAAGAGCAGAAATAACTCTTTGAGCTGGTGATTGAAGCAATCCAATGATTTCGCCGATAAGCTCTTCTTTAGATTTAATAGTTGCTAATGCATCTAATTGATCATCTCCAATATAAACTTCAGCATTAACATAAGCTCCCTTTAATATAGGTGTAGCCGACTTTTTTCTGAAATCTTTAATTATTTTTCCAGGTGCATTAGCAATCTCCGAAATGAAGATAGCGCTGTTTCCAGTCAATACAGATGGAAGCTCACCAAATTCTTTATCAGAAGCTTCCATTGCTTTTGCAAGCAAAGTGTTCTTTACAACCTCTAATTTAATACCTGCTTTAAAACAAGCTCTTCTCAAGTTTGAAGTAGTTTCTGCATTCATTCCAGAAATATCAGATACATAAACAATGTTTGTACCGGCTAACTGTGCAGTTAAAACTTCAATCGCGATTGATTTTTCTTCTCTAGTCATACTAAAAATTTTTAACTACCAATTATACTGCTTTAGGATCCAATGCAATTGCAGGACTCATTGTGCTAGTTAGGTAAATACTTTTGATGTAAGTTCCTTTAGCCGCAGTTGGTTTAAGTTTGATTAATGTTTGAATAATTTCGTGAGCATTGTCAATAATTTGTTCAGTTCCAAAAGAAACTTTACCAATTCCTGCATGCACTATACCAGTTTTATCAACTTTAAAGTCAATTTTACCAGCTTTTACCTCTGCAACAGCTTTTGCAACATCCATAGTTACAGTACCTGTTTTAGGGTTAGGCATTAAACCTCTAGGTCCTAATATACGACCTAATGGACCTAATTTACCCATAACAGAAGGCATCGTGATGATTACATCAACATCTGTCCAACCGTCTTTGATTTTTTGTAAATAATCGTCAAGACCTACAAAGTCCGCTCCTGCTGCCAAAGCTTCCGCTTCTTTGTCTGGAGTAACCAATGCTAATACTTTAACGTCTTTACCAGTTCCATGAGGTAATGTTACCACACCTCTAACCATTTGATTCGCTTTTCTTGGATCTACACCCAAACGAACTGCGATATCAACAGACTCATCAAATTTTGCAGAAGCAACTACTTTTATCAATGCCGCAGCATCTTTAAGAGAATATAGTTTGTTCTTTTCAATTTTTGAAGCAGCCTCTTTTTGCTTTTTTGTCAATTTTGCCATGTCTTTCTCTTAATTAAAAAGGAGAATCTCCTGATACAGTTATACCCATAGATCTAGCTGTTCCAGCAACCATACTCATTGCAGACTCCATAGTGAATGCATTTAAGTCTGGCATCTTGTCTTCAGCAATAGCTCTAATTTGTTCCCAAGTAACACTAGCTACTTTTTTACGATTAGGCTCACCAGAACCAGATTTTAGCTTTGCAGCTTCCATTAACTGAACTGCTGCTGGAGGAGTTTTTACAACAAAATCAAATGATTTGTCTTTATACACAGTAATTTGTACTGGGCATATTTTGCCGGGTTTATCTTGAGTTCTAGCATTAAATTGCTTGCAAAACTCCATGATGTTTACCCCAGCAGCTCCTAAAGCAGGTCCAACCGGTGGCGATGGATTCGCAGCACCTCCCTTAACTTGTAGTTTAACTACCTTACTAATTTCTTTAGCCATTTTTTAAAAAATTTAACACCATAATCATTGGAAGCGATTATGATGGATATTATAGATGTAACAAAAATTATACTTTTTCAACTTGCATAAAACTTAATTCTAATGGTGTTTTTCTTCCGAAAATCTTAACCATTACTTCAAGTTTACGCTTTTCTTCATTTATTTTTTCAACGGTACCGTTGAAACCGTTAAATGGACCATCAACAACTTTTATAGTTTCTCCTATATTGAATGGGATAGAACGAGTGTCCGTATTAACAGCCAACTCATCCACTTTACCTAACATTCTGTTGACTTCAGAAACTCTCAATGGAACAGGCTCACCATTTTTGGTTTCACCTAAAAAACCAATAACACTTGTTATAGACTTAATAATATGAGGTATTTCTCCAATTAGGTTTGCTTCAATCATTACGTAACCAGGAAAATAAACTTTATCCTTGATTATTTTTTTCCCTTCCTTAACAGTAACCACTTTTTCAGTAGGAACCAGAACTTGCGAAACATAATCACCCATCCCTAATCTTGCGATCTCAGTTTCGATGTATGCTTTCACTTTATTCTCTTGTCCACTTACTGCTCTAACGACATACCACTTTTTTATACTATTATCTGCCATAACAAAAATTATGCTTTTATCCAGTTAAAAAATCCAGCTAAGGCTTTGGCGAAAATTTCATCAACTCCCCATGTTGCCAAAGCGAATACTACTGAAAAGACAGCCACAATAATTGTTAGACGTTGTACTTCAGCCCACTCAGGCCAAGTTACATTTGACTTTAATTCTTCGAATGCATCCGATATATAATTAACAACTTTTGCCATTATGATTTAGTTTATTTGCACGGGCGGAGGGATTCGAACCCCCATCAACGGTTTTGGAGACCGCTATTCTACCCTTGAACTACGCCCGTTTGTTAAAAGCCAGCAACAACCTAGGCGTCACTGGCTTTATAATTTATTTAATAGGATTAAGCTACTATCTCAGTTACCTGACCAGCACCTACTGTTCTACCACCTTCACGGATAGCAAAACGTAAACCAACATTTAATGCAATTGCACTAAGCAATACTACATCAATAGTTAAGTTATCCCCAGGCATAACCATTTCTACACCTGCTGGCAAAGTAATGATACCTGTTACGTCAGTTGTACGTACGTAAAACTGTGGACGGTAATTATTGTGAAATGGTGTGTGACGACCACCTTCTTCTTTTTTCAAGATATAAACCTCCGCTTTAAAAGTAGCGTGTGGTTTAACTGAACCTGGCTTACAAATAACCATTCCTCTTTTGATGTCTTCTTTTTGAATACCTCTTAAAAGAATACCTACGTTATCTCCAGCTTCTCCTCTATCAAGGATTTTACGGAACATCTCAACTCCAGTAATAGTAGAAGTTAATTTTTCAGCTCCCATACCAATGATTTCAACTGGATCTCCTGTATTAGCAACTCCTGTTTCGATACGACCTGTAGCAACAGTTCCACGACCAGTAATTGAGAATACATCTTCAACAGGCATTAAGAAAGGTTTTGCAACATCTCTTATTGGCTCTTCGATCCAAGAATCTACAGCTTCCATCAATTCAAGAATTTTTGGTACCCAAACTGGATCATTGTTCAATCCACCTAAAGCAGAACCTTGAACAACTGGACCATTATCTCCATCATATTCATAGAAAGATAACAAGTCTCTGATTTCCATCTCAACTAATTCAAGTAATTCCTCATCATCAACCATATCCACTTTATTCATGAATACAACCATTCTAGGAATACCAACCTGACGACCTAAAAGGATATGCTCACGTGTTTGTGGCATTGGTCCATCAGTAGCAGCAACAACAAGAATAGCACCATCCATTTGAGCAGCTCCAGTAACCATGTTCTTTACGTAATCCGCGTGACCTGGACAGTCAACGTGAGCGTAATGACGATTAGCAGTTTCATACTCAACGTGTGATGTATTAATTGTAATACCTCTTTCTTTTTCTTCTGGTGCATTATCAATTTGATCAAATGATTTTGCTTGACAGTAACCAGCATCAGATAACACTTTAGTTATCGCTGCAGTTAATGTAGTTTTTCCGTGATCCACGTGCCCAATTGTACCAATGTTTAAGTGGGGCTTGTTACGGTTAAAGGTTTCTTTTGCCATTTTACTTAATTTTTAATCTAGTTATATATTTAATTTCAATCTCCTACTTACTTGAGCCAATGTCGGGAATTGAACCCGAGACCTCTTCCTTACCAAGGAAGCACTCTACCCCTGAGCTACACCGGCAGAGTTTTAAACTTTAGATTTTCAAATCTAAATTTGTGGGGAGAGCAGGATTCGAACCTGCGAAGTTTACACAGCAGATTTACAGTCTGCCCTCGTTGGCCGCTTGAGTATCTCCCCTCTTTTCTTATTTTATTTCAACCTATCAAAACCTCAGTTTTATTTTGAGCCGGCGGAGGGACTCGAACCCACGACCTGCTGATTACAAATCAGCTGCTCTAGCCAACTGAGCTACGCTGGCAAAATCAACAAAAAAAGTCCGCTATTTCTAACGGACTGCAAATGTATAGATTTTATCTCTCAATCAAAACATTTTTTAATAAAAAATTCATATTATATCTGCTCTCTTATTTTTTCTTTCTTTTTTACCAATAATCGCTCCAGAGATTCTATCGAAAGATCCACCGCCTCTTCAAAAGTTTTGCACTGCTTTTTCACCAAAAAATCATCGCCTGGAATATTTAATTTTATCTCGGCACATTTATTTTCCTTAACACTTGTCTTTTCAACTTTCAAAAAAACATCTGCTGATACTACTTTGTCATAGTACTTTTCTAATTTATCCATTCTTTCTTGAACAAAATCTACTAGCTTTTTGTCAACTGTAAAGTTAACTGCATGAATACTTACCTTCATAATCATTTTTTTTAATAGTTAAACACTTCATGAATTATTTTTTATTCCTTGGATGCGTCTCTTGGTACACTTTTTTTAGTTCAGACAAACTGTTATGCGTATAAATTTGAGTTGATGCCAGACTTGAATGACCTAACAATTCTTTCACTGAATTTAAATCGGCCCCATTGTTTAATAAATGAGTTGCAAACGTATGCCTCAATATATGCGGGCTTTTTTTTACCTTCTCTGACACTGTACTAAAGTAGGTATTTATTAATCGATACACAAAGGAATCGTTTAATTTTAACCCTTTTTTTGTGAGAAAAAAATATTCACTATCAACAATGGATTCCAGACACAATCGCTCTCTTACATACAACGAGAATTGCTCTGTAATTATTGGCAAAACGGGAAGTATTCTTTCTTTATTTCTTTTACCAAGCACCTTGATTGTATGACCAGACAAATTAACATTGCTAATTTTAATGTGAATCAACTCCGTTCTACGCATTCCTGTAGTGTAAAATAAATCTATGATAAGCTTATTTCTAATTTCTTCAAAACCTACAGGACTTTGCATATGGACTAACACATCCAATACTTCTTTTTCAGAAAACGGAATTTGCAATATCTTTGGAGTCTTAAGCGCTTTATGCTTTAACAAAGGACTGACATCTATCTGTTTTATTTTCAATAGAAATTTATAAAATGCTTTTAGGGAAGCAATTTTTCTATTGACGGAGACATTTGACAAATTAGCATCCACAAGCGAAACAATCCAATTTCTAATTTGGCTGTAATTCACCTGCTCAACGTTTTCCTGATTAAAATGAAGTTTGTTGAATGTTTCGAAGTATATTAAATCATTCAAATACGCATTTACGGTATGTGGAGAATATTTTTTCTCCAATTGTAGATAATCTCGAAATGCGTCTTTAGTATTCATAAAAAAACCGTTAGCATCAAAGTTATAAAACTTTTAATGACTAACGGTAATTTATTTTAATAGATATTGACTAACTCTCTAAGTTATCTCTCATATTTTGGATATAAGCCGCTTTTTGAATTTTGATTCTATTTGTAACTGAAGGCTTAATAAAAGCAGTACGTGCTCTTAGTTGACGAACAGTTCCTGTTTTATCAAATTTTCTTTTGTAGCGTTTTAACGCTCTATCGATATTTTCTCCGTCTTTAATTGGTATAATTAACATAATATAGACACCCCCTTTCTTTAAGTGTGCAAAAGTAAACATTATTTTGACTTATGACTTATGAATTGTCAATTTATTTTTGGTGTGCCGGCAAATACACTATTTAATTCCAAAACAACATTCCGTTTTGCCGTCAGGCTATTCGTTGCAATCTTGTACTCCGCAAGGCTTCGTAAAAGGATTTTCACTACTATCCTTCACACAAAAAAAGAGTCAATAACAAATTGACTCTTTTTTAAAATTTATGATTTCTTACACTTTCAATAAATCCCATACAAGCACTGCTTGTAAAACATTAGCAATTTAATAGATTGTATCAAGTTCAAAACAAACCAATATAACATAAAAACATGTGGTCATCAATGATTTTTTTTATTTTGATTGTGCTACTATTTCACCGCTGGCTTATAATCCTGTTTATCAATTATCATTTTTGCTAATATCTCCTTAAGAATTTCCGAAGTTCCACCTCCGATTGGTCCTAAGCGACTGTCTCTAAACAAACGTGCTAAAGGATATTCTTCCATATAACCATAACCTCCCAGCATTTGTAAACAACTGTAAATTGTTTCATCGGCAACTTTCGTAGATTTTAATTTAGCCATAGTTGCCTCTTTAACTACATATTCTCCTTTGTCTAATCGCGCTACAGCAGCATAATTAAAGACTTTACAATGCTCTACTTCTGTTGCATGTTCAACTATGGTATGTCTCAAGGCCTGAAACTTATTTATTTTTTTTCCAAAAGCCTCGCGATGCGACATGTATTCAATTGTATAATCAATTGCATACTCCGCTCTTGCATGAGCATTTATAGCCATAATCAAACGCTCCAAAGCAAAATGTTGCATAATATATGGAAACCCTTTTCCTTCTTCTCCCATCAAATTCTCTACCGGAATTTCCACGTTATCAAATGCTATTTCTGCAGTATCTGAAGCTCTCCAACCTAACTTATCAAGTTTAACAGCAGAAACACCTTTCAAGTTGCTATCCATCAAAAAGATACTTATTCCTTTATTCCCAAGCTCAGGACTTGTTTTTGCAGCAACAATGTAATAGTCTGCATAAATACCGTTCGTAATGAATGTTTTAGAACCATTGATAATATATTTATCTCCTTTTCTTACTGCATTAGTACGCATACCAGCAACATCACTACCGCCAAATGGTTCTGTTATACACAACGCACCTATTTTTTCCCCAGCAATACTTGGAGCTAAATAATCTTGTTTTATTCTTTCGTCACCTTCTGCGTTCAAATGGGTCATAGCTAAATAAGAATGTGCCCACATAGCAGCCGCAAAACCAGATGATTTAATTTTTTGAAGTTCTTCTAAAAAAATAACGGTATAAAATAAATCTAAATTCAATCCTCCATAAGCCTCCGGATAGCCTATTCCGAAAAAGCCCATTTCTCCAAACTTTTTCCATATAAAGCGTTCAATAGCGCCTGTTTTCTCCCATTTTTCAATATGAGGCACGACTTCTTTTTGTAAAAAATCTTTTAAACTGTTTCTAAATGATTGATGTTCTTCTGTAAAATAAATTGAATTCATATAACTAGTATTTTCTTTAACAAATTTAAGTGATTGAAACAAAAAGCAGCAGCTTTCTATTTCAGATATAAGTTTTTTTGAGTTTCACAATAAAGCGACAGTTTTAAAAAAAATGTACAACAAAACATCCATTTTGCAGTAATTTAAACAATTTTAATGCAGCAAATTATAAACTTCTAATTAAAGTCCAAATATAAGGCAATTATCTTTGCTTTATCAACAGAAAAACCCTTAATTTTTGTTAAATCCTCAATATTTTTAATATCTCCGTTCATACTTCTATACGTTACAATTTCTTTTGCCAACGGGTATCTGAAATAAGAAAATTGAGAAAGTTCCTTTAATGAAGCGTTATTAATATCTATTTTTTTAATTTTTGGTTGCGCTAAAACTTTGAAATGAGTATTCAAGTTGGCAATAACCTCAGGAGATAATCCCCAAACGTCATTCATCTGTTCCATAGAAACAAAACCTCCAAGACTTTCTTTTAGCTTTAAAATACGAAGTGAAATAGCCTCTCCTATTCCGTATATTTTTATTAGATTTTCCTGTGTAGCCTCATTGATATCGATAAAGACTATTTTTTCCTTTTTGGTGAAAGCCATATTTGGATATTTTTCATAGACTTTAAACTGTTTTTTATTATTAACCCAATCCGGAAACTTGAAAAACGGAGCCATCACATTTAACAAAGAATCAGAAATTTGTGTTACCTGCTGAAATTCTTTAGACGAATTAACGTATTTATTTTCTTTTCTAAAAGCAAAAAGTCGATCTAATTCTTTAACAGACATTCCCAGTTTGTATCCTTTATAGTCTGTGATGAAATTTGGATTAAAAAGATAAATTTTAGGAGATTCGGTTTTACGATCCATTTTCATGGAATCAATTTGAGATTGAAGTGACAGCCATTTCCGTTTCTCTGGAAAGTCTTTTGCCAAAACACTAAAATCAACATAAAAATAAAGCAGCTGTAAAACGACAATAATTGCAACTAATACAAAAATACCTTTACGTTGCTCTCGTGTAAAATTAAAATATTCATTTATTGTATTAAATGCCATTCGAATTAATTAAATCTAACAAATTGATTTTTGCGAACTTTAAAAATAGGAAATATTTTAGGACTCACCAATCACTTTAAACAATATTTAGAAAGTCCACTCAAAATTGTTATTACGAACCACTTAAACCTTCAAATTTATGGGTAGAAAAAAAGCTTACCTCCTAATTACATCTCAAAAAAAATTAAAATCACAGTTTTAACAACTTAAAACTTAATTATTGTTTTTATTTTTTATAAAAAAGAATACATTTGGACCTTAATAACAAAAAAAACCATAAAACATGTCTATTTGGAAAAGAAAACCATTGGCTCAGCTTTTAGCAGAAGCAGCCGATTCTGAAAAGGGATTAAAAAGAACACTAACCGCTTGGTCATTAATCGCATTAGGAATTGGCGCCATTATAGGTGCAGGATTATTTGTAAGAACTGCCATGGCTGCCTCACAAAATGCAGGGCCATCAGTAACAATAGCATTTATTGTTGCAGCAATTGGATGCGCCTTAGCTGGATTATGCTATGCAGAACTATCTTCTTCAATTCCAATTTCGGGTAGTGCTTATACGTATACTTATGCCACCATGGGTGAATTTTTAGCCTGGATTATTGGTTGGGATTTAATCCTTGAATATGCTGTAGGAGCTGCAACGGTAGGAATCGCCTGGAGTGAATATCTAAACAATTTGCTGATTAATGTGCTCCATATGAGTCCAATTCCTTATTCTCTTTCTCATTCACCATTTCAATCAGATTTGGTAACTGGAGAACATGGAATAATCAACTTACCCGCTTTATTTATTGTCGCGGTTATCAGTTTATTATTGATAAAAGGAATTCAAGAATCAGCTTTTGTAAACGGAATCATCGTAGTTGTAAAAGTTGTTATTGTAATATTAATTATTGTTGTTGGTTGGAATTTTATTAATCCAGCAAATCATACACCTTATATCCCAGCAAGTTCAATTTTTACAGATGAACATGGTATCGATCATAATTTTGGTGGTTTTTGGGGAATAATTGGAGCTGCAGGAACTGTGTTTTTTGCCTTTATTGGTTTTGACGCCGTAAGTACTGCTGCACAAGAAACTAAAAACCCTAAAAGAAATATGCCCATAGGGATATTAGGATCACTTGCAGTTTGTACCGTGTTATACATCCTTTTTGCTCATGTATTGACTGGAGTAGCCACAGTAGATGATTTTAGAACTGGTGGAAAAGAAGCTTCTGTAGCTTTTGCAATCAATAAATATATGATCGGTTATGCGTGGTTAGGTCAATTAGTAACTATTGCCATATTAGCAGGATTCTCATCTGTGATTTTAGTGATGTTATTAGGACAATCCAGAGTATTTTATGCTATGGGTAAAGATGGTTTATTACCAAAAGCATTCAGCGATTTGCATTCAAAATACAAAACTCCATATAAAGCAAATATTGCAATTTTAGTAATTGTTGGATTATTTGCAGCCTTTATTCCAGGAGATATTGTAGGAGATATGACCAGTATAGGAACGTTATTTGCATTTTCACTTGTATGTGTATCTGTTATAATTCTTAGAAAAAAAGAACCAAATATGGTAAGAGAATTCAAAACGCCATGGGTGCCTTTAGTTCCAATTTTAGGGGTTATCACTTGCGTATTGATGATGGCAGGTTTAGGTTGGACAAACTGGCTAAGACTTTTCGCTTGGATGGCTATAGGTGTAATAATCTATTTTATTTACGGTAAAAAGAATAGCGTATTGAACAATCCAAAAGAATAATTTTCTTTAAATAAATTAAAAAGGGACTATAAAGTGCATTACCTTTATAGTCCCTTTTTTTATATTTTGGTTTCGATTACAAGTCGAAAACCGATGTGCGTTTGGCTCGAATTAAATCTTTCAAGCGGATCCAAAAAGCCAACGTCAAATACACGGCAAACCACAATCCAGCAGTAACAAACGACAAGTATATAAAAAACAGCCTAACGCTACTGGCACGCATTCCCAATGTGTCAGCTAAACGTGAAGAAACATGAAAACCATGTTTTTCAAAAAAGAATTTTAGTTTTATTATCGCAGACATTTTGATGAATTGTAAGTTACCGGCAAAATTACGAAATTTTATAGTTATCTCATTTCTAATTGCTTTTTAATAATTCCATCCCCACAGCGCACTCCAAACATTTACTTTTATTGCAATATTCATTTTTGAGTTGTAGAAGCGATTGCGTTTCAAAAGCATTCTTCGATTTTATTCCAAAAGAAGAAAATTTATCTATAATTGCATTTTTTTCGGGGGGGACCTCATTTACTAAACATAATAAATCTTCAGAAACTTCCTTTCCCTGACTTTTTGCGTAAGCAAACTGAAGCGGAATTATTGTATTTATGACAAGTAAATCGATAAATGATTTCGAAAGTGCTTTCTTTTTCTTTGGACTATCTTTATCAAACTGATAATGGTTTTGCCAATATTCAGAAGCAGAAACTTCAAATATCCTATAAGTATTCACTAGTGAGCTTACAGTGCTGATTTTTGAAAATAAATTCTGCTGACTATGGTATAAATTAGCTAATTGAGACAATCGGATTGTTGGAAAATTATCTGGTCGGTGCTTAAAAAACTGCACTGGTTCAATGGAATTTTTCTCTATCTGATATTTATGTAAAAGGTAATAATACCGAAATTTTAAATCTTTAAAATAATTATCTTCTTTTTCTGAATCCAACAAACCAGCCGTACCTAAAAGCAAAGCTTCTAAATTTTCGACTTCAAAACTTTCTTTCCTTATTACGGAAAAAGGGATCGAATGGGCAATTGTCATAAAAATCTCTCCATTGGTATTCAGCCCGAAATTTTTCGCTAAAAGGATAAATAAAACAGCCTCCCAATCCGAATTTGTTTGCTCTAATAAATCAAATATTGGTTTTGATTTTCTTTCTAATCGCTCAAAAAACAACCGTTCCTGCCAGTTTTTAAAAGTAAATTCGTTGATGTCTTTTAGTTGCTTTTCGCAAAAAATCCATGATTTTGGAGACAATAACGATTTGTAATTAGCTACCGTTGCTTTTTCAACATATTTTTTGAGTTCCAATACCGGAATTTCAGTGTTATTGCTTCTATAAATCTCAGTGTCATGTTCCCAAACGACATGAAGAATTACGTTTTCATATGCCGAATCTCTCTCATGATGATGCACATACCAATCCGAAGATTTAAGATGAATTTCCACATTTCCAGCCCATTTTTGATTGCCAATGGTAATTTGGGCATTGAAAAAATCAGGGCCGGCTAGTTCCAAATATTGTCCAACATTGATGATTGTGATTTCCTCTTCGTTCGAAGTTTTCAAATTTATGGTGTCAAACTTTTTGAATTTCCACAGGTAATGGAGAAAATCTTCTTTCATTTTTAAGACTATTTTGATTATTGATAAAAAGAGGAACAACTAAAGTACTAAAATATACAATAACTCCTACCTTTTTACAAAATCAATTTTAGACCAAAAAGCCAAATCTAACGTAACATGTACAATTTGGCGCAAGCACGAGCATCAGATAGAGCTTCATGATGGTTTAGCTGAATTTTCATTTCACGGCAACAATCACTTAATTTGGTTGGTTTTAATCCTTTGGCTTTATAAATTTTCACGGTGCATTCCCAA
This sequence comes from Flavobacterium sp. CG_9.10, assembly GCF_015752245.1. Lineage (NCBI taxonomy): Bacteria > Pseudomonadati > Bacteroidota > Flavobacteriia > Flavobacteriales > Flavobacteriaceae > Flavobacterium > Flavobacterium sp. CG_9.10. The sequence continues at coordinate 208,759 of NZ_JADOVD010000005.1, read as the reverse complement.
CGAGAAGCAATATTCAAATCAGCGTAATCCAAACCATAAAGCGCCATCGATTTAGCCAAAACGTTTCTGTCAAAACTTTCGTTATGAGCTACAACCACTCTATTTTCGAGCCTTTTTTTGATTTCAGGAAATACTTGCGCAAAGGTTTTTGCATTCATGGTGTCTCGCGGATAAATTCCATGGACTTGTATCGTAAAAGGGGAATATAAATTATTTGGGGGTTTTATCAGGCTTACAAATTCATCCACTATCACTCCGTTTTCAACAGTAACAATCCCCACAGAACAAGGATGGAATGCAGTTGCAGTTTCAAAATCTATTGCTGTAAAATTCATTGCATTTTGTTATTTAAGTCTAAAGAAAAACACGAATTTCACCTTCAAAAACAGTGAAATTCGTGCTGTATAATTTAATATTTGTGACTGAAAATCTATTTTATCGAACCAATAATATCATATTTTGTGATAATATGATGTTTCCCATTTCCTAAATCAACCAAAACGGCTTGATTGTCTTTGGTGAATAGTTTCGAAACTTCTTCTATAGCTGTCCCAAGTTTAACAATTGGGTAGGGTTTACCCATAACTTCCCTAATTGGTTTATCGGCTACATCTTTGTCCGAAACATAGCTTTGAAACAAATCAGATTCATCAACAGAACCAACAAATCCTGTAATATCAATCACTGGTATTTGAGAGATTTTATATTTACGCATACGTTCAATAGCGTGAGAAACTAATTCTTCCGTACGAACAATTACTAATGGTTTATCGATATGATCTTTGATAACATCTTCGGCCTTTGTAATTTCTTCGTCAAGAAAACCTCTTTCACGCATCCAATCGTCATTGAACATTTTACCCACATAACGACTTCCAGAATCGTGGAATAAAACCACAACTACATCTTCCGGTTTGAAATGTTCTTTAAGTTGCAACAATCCTTTTATAGCCGCACCTGCTGAATTTCCAACAAAGATACCTTCTTCAAGAGCTATTTTACGAGTATAAACTGCGGCATCTTTATCGGTTACTTTTGTAAATCCATCTATCACGGAGAAGTCTACATTTTCAGGCAAAATGTCTTCACCAATTCCTTCTGTGATGTAGGAATAGATTTCATTTTCGTCGAATATTCCTGTTTCATGATATTTTTTAAATACAGAACCATACGTATCAATTCCCCAAATTTTAATATTTGGGTTTTTCTCTTTCAAGTATTTTCCAACACCAGAAATTGTTCCTCCAGTACCCACACCAGAAACAAAATGAGTAATTTTCCCATCGGTTTGTTCCCAAATTTCAGGTCCTGTTTGTTCATAATGCGCAATTGCATTTGATGGATTATCATACTGATTTACATACCAGGAATTAGGTGTTTCTTCCGCCAGTCTTTTTGAAACTGAATAATAAGAACGTGGATCTGTTGGCTCCACATCAGTAGGGCATACGACCACCTTTGCGCCTACAGCACGAAGGATGTCCATTTTCTCTTTGGATTGCTTGTCAGAAATCACACAAATCAATTTATATCCTTTTATAATAGCGACTAAAGCTAATCCCATTCCTGTATTTCCTGAAGTTCCTTCAATAATAGTTCCTCCTGGTTTTAATCGACCGTCAGCTTCGGCATCAGCAATCATTTTCACGGCCATTCTGTCTTTTACTGAATTTCCCGGATTAAAAGTCTCCACTTTAGCAAGTACTAATGCATCCACACCAGCAACCACTTTATTAAGTTTTACTAATGGCGTGTTCCCTATGGTGCCTAATATATTTTCTGAATATTTCATTTGAGTGTATAAGTTTACCGAAATCTGTTAATGATGCAAAGATAGAATTAAAAAAATGTTTAGCAATTAGCAAATTCCTACCTTTTTAGCCCTGATGGTCCCGAAGCGTCGGGAGGCATCCTCGCAACGCAGTGGAGAGATATAGCTGATAGCAGGAAGTATCACTGCTAAAATGCCTAATCTTTCGCTACTAAAATTAATTGAAGAAATTCCAAACTAACCCAAAACGGATTGTAAAATCACGGTACGGATTGTTAGGTGACGAATAAAAATTATTTCCTGTCAACGAAGAATTGAAGTGTTCAGCTTTGAAATAAATCCGGGTTCTTTGAATCTTTGCATTAATGAAAAAATCAAGGTTTGGATAATTGCCAATTTCTTTTTTGTTTTGAACAAAAAATTCTCCAATTACAGGATTGTACTCATTTCCTAGGTATTTAGTGAAATAATTCAGTGAGATGCCAGTTTGCAAAAATAATGCATTCTTTTTGAAAAAATAATTGGAGTAGTAAAAAGTATTTCTCGTTACAATTTGAGGAACGTTTAGGATTTTGTCCTGTTGACCCACTTTTTGATATAAAATAGAATTATCTAAAGCAAAATTCCCAAAATTAAATTCTCTGCTGGCTTTTATGGATAGATAATTTATGGTTTTGTCGTATTGTGCTGGCGCAATTATTTGGGTACGGGCCAATATTTGGGCATCTGTAGAAACATCTGCAAAATAAAGGTGATCGTTTAATATCGAATATTGGAGCGACGCGTTAACCCAAGGAGTCACGGCATTAGCTGATACAGAATTTATTTTTTCATTCTTGAAATCATTAGACCAATTGTACTGTACGTAACTACTTTGATACAAATCATAATTGTTATTTGGCAATTTGTTTATATTTTGATATGAAAATGTTAATTCCGTTTCATCATTGTAATCGTATTTCAACTTGGCGTCTAAATTCGACAAAGATTGATTTGTAACGGATCTTGAATATAAAAATTTCCCATTCCACTTATTTTTTTGATACTCATATTGACCTCCAACATTGTTTATATTTTGGCTCAAAGAGCTTGGAACTGTTTTATTGTCAAAAATCAAAATCTGATTGTAGAAATAGTTTGATCTAAAATCTTCTGCAAAAAACTGAAATTTCCCAAGAGTCGTGTTCTCGTAAATTAACCCCAGTTTATTATACATTTTATTATAATGGGTTTGATCGTTGATCCCGCTGCCTACAAAAGAAGCACCAAAGCGATAAACAGTTTGAGAACCAACATTGGAAGGAACTGTAGCCTGATTGTATTCGAAAAATTTATTTTCGTAATTGAATTGGTGCGCTATATATAAATTATTAGCTCCTTTGGTAGGATTAATTCTAAAATTGTGATCTACAAAAATTCTTTTCCCCTTAAGAAATGATTTAGCATCGTTTAAAAAGACTTCCAGTCTTTGTCTATTATTAAAATTTGGATCTTCACTTTCAAAATCATTATTTGTGGTGATTCCCCCATTTTCTTGATTTAAAATGTCTTGATAGGTGTAATGCGCATTGGAATAATATCGCTTGTTTTTAGTATTATAACTCACAGTAAATCTAAAATTCCCCGTGCTTGCTAATTGATTTATGTATTGTCCCTCAGAGCGCAATCCTTTATAAGCAATAGAAAAATTAAGGTTTTCAGAAGTATTTAAAGTAATAAATGAATCTGCCGACTGTCCTTTTTTGATTGTCGTCTTAAAATACAATTCTGTTATAGGAGTTGCCACAGAGTAGTATCGTATTTGGTTTGCTTCCAAAAAATTGAAATGTTTTGCTTTGAATCCAAACTCAGGAAAAGCAGAAAAATCAGTTAAACTATACTGAAGCGTATTGTAGGTTTGACCGTCATTCGCAAAAGCTAACAGTCCAAAAGTATCTTTTCTCAAATAATTATGGCTGTACTCTCTCTTAATGGTAAGTGAGGTGTCAATATAAGTGGTATCGCGGTCTATCGTAATCACACGATACAAATCGATTGTGGCAACTGGTTGTTTCGCTTTTTTTATAGTGTCAGACCTATTGTATTTACTATTGGAGTCTAAATTTTGACTATTTCTTTCTTGAGAAAATAGCATAGTGGAGAATGATACAAAAATAAAAAAAAGGAAAATTCTCATTTGAAAAGGATATAGTTAGGCAATTGTTTTATAATAAAAATCAGGGTAAAGGTAAATGATAATCATCATAAAAAAAAAACATCCAGTATAAGTGGATGATTTTTATTTAATTTGGAAATCTTGCTCTCTATTTCTTTAAAAACTTTGAATTAATAGTTTTACCTTCACTACTAAATTTAATAAAATACATTCCAGAGGAAAGATCAGAAACTTTGACATTATTTTTTTGTTCATATATTAAAGTACGAATTAATTTGCCTGTTACATCATAAATCATAATATAAGTAGGCGAAAAAGCAGCTGGTAAGTCAAAAAATAGATTTTCCTGAGTAGGATTAGGGTATAAGCTAATAGCATCATTTATCTCAAAATCAGAAGAGGCTAAATTCAGATTATTAAAACCCTCACCAATCAAAGTGAAATCTTGAGTCCCTCCAGACAATGTTCCCTTGTTAGTCACTTGAATTGTATACTTTCCAGCAGGGGCATTTTCGATAAATACTTTCTCTATGTTATCGACATTATTATCAGAGTTTTGGGTAGCACCATTATTAAGAGATGTAGGATCTAATTTCCACGGATAATAGACAGTACCACTATTATCAATTATTTTAAGATCTAAATTATTAACTAAATTGGGGGTTCTATTGTCTTCAGTAATTGGAGTTACAACAGATCCAAAACCAACTGGATCAGTCCAAGCAATTGAAATCACCAATGGTCGTCCACCAGAGACAGTAACTTGTTTTGTAAAGGCTACCTTGTCACTCAAAGACGTTTCTAAAATTAATGATGAAGTTCCGTTTGAGCTTATCAATTTAGCTGCTTCTTTACCATTAGCTAAACCCCAACCATATTCGTAATCCGGTCCATTAGATACTCCTGCTTCATCCGCGCTATGACATAAAAGTCCTCGAACAGTTGCAGCCTTCATGAATACTTTATTTAAGTTATTGTAATGTTGTTGCAATAATACTATTAGTCCTGTAATTGCTGGTGCTGCCATTGAAGTACCACTTAAAATCTCGTACGTAGAATCTGTTAAGAAATTACAAGAATACACCCCAACTCCTTTTGCGCTGATGTCTGGTTTTATTCGTCCATCATCCGTTGGTCCATAATTACTAAAAGAACTCATTGCAACACTGGAAGGACCATTGTATAAAGGAACAGAATTTACAGCTGCTACGACAAGAGAATTTTTAGAAACAGCACTACCGGACAGCATGTCAAAACCACCTTTAGCATTGATTTGTGGATGCGAGCTATTTCTTGAATTTCCTGCTGCAATAACAATTTGATAATACGGGAATACTTCAGAAATTTTATCAAAATCAGCTGATGTTTGATCATAATAACCAAATCTAGAAGTAGGAAAAGAATTTGTAATACCATAACCATAGGAATGGTTTGAAACTAAATAACCTTCACCTCCAAAAGTTGTCATTTCTTCAACGTCACTGTCCCAAAAAAAAGTTTTAGCTTTTGCTTGATAAGCAAAACCTCTTGCCCTTGGAACAAAACCTTTAGCACAAATAGTACCAGTAACATGCGTAGAATGCGCACTAAAAGAGGATGCCCCATCACCAAATACTATCTTTGATCCCGATAATTCCTGATGCGTTTCTCTAACTTTACCTCCGTCCCAAACTCCAGCAGTAATACCAAAACCTGTAAGATTAAGTCCTAAATCACCATTAGGTTGCAAAGAATTTGCACGAATTGTCACTATCGACTCATCATTTTCAACGGTATAAAAAAAAGGCAAACCATCGTAAATGCGCTGAAGAGAGCTAGTTTCTGAGTCCACTAGCTTATACTTAAGTTTATAGGCTTGAATGCTTTTTTTTTGTTCTTTTTGAGACTCTAATAAATTAGCCGTGAAATTAGTAATCTTTTCTTTATTGTAAGATTGTTTAATCTTATTTCGTTCTTCTACATTCTGAGCAACAGATAGTTGAAATATGAATATAAAAAATAATATTTTTTTCATTTTTAAAAAAATTAGTAATTAGATTTCGATCGAGGTTAGGTTATTATAATTTATTGAAAATAAAAAAACCTCCCAAATGATTAAAAAAGGGAGGCTGTTTATATTTGTTTTTATTCACAAACTAGTAACCTGGATTTTGCTTTAAGTTACTGTTCAAATCTATTTCAGATTGTGGAACAGGAAGTTGCCATTTATAGTTACCAGCAGGAATTGTTAGAGCTATAGTTTCTACTTTAGTCCCAGTACCATCTGCATAATCTCCTTCAACAGCGTTTCTCACCATCGATTGACCTAATCTCTTTAAAGTAAAGAAACGATCCATTTCAAATGATAACTCTAACCTTCTTTCAAGTAAAATAGCATTTAGTAATGCTGCACCTGTTTCATTTCCAGTCACGAATGAAGAATATCTTTGAGATCTTACTGCATCTAGGAAAGTCAAACCTCCACCATTAATTCTATATTGCGCCTCTGCCATGTTTAAATAAACTTCTTCTAAACGCAATACTTTAATATCAACAATAGCAGGGTTACCTGTTAATCTACCATCATACTTAATCACATGATTTTGTATCTTACCATTGTAAGCACTAGTTTTCATGTAAGCAGCTTTCCTGATATCAGTTGCAATAAATAAATCTGCAAAACTTTTAGGCACTACATACTCAGAACGAATACCTTGCGTAACTGTTTGTGACCAAACAGTACCTGGAGTAACACCATCCACTTGATCAATTCTTAATCTAAATAAAACACCCGAACCGGTCGAAGTATATACATCATCCCACAAACCAACCATGTTAGCTCGAGGACAAACCGTATTTCCAGCTATCGCAAGATTCCCAAATTCAATTACCTTAGGATAGTCACCCATGTACAAATACACTCTAGATAACAAAGCATATACTGCAGCTTTAGAAGCTTTTCCAGATGCATACGTATTGCTTGTTCCGATTTTGTCTTTTGCAATCAGCAAATCTGCTAAAATCTTCGTGTACGAATCCGCAACTGTTGGTCTTGTAGGCTTAGAAAAAGGCGCTACAACATCTAGGTAATACATCCCTAAAGAAGCATTAGCATCAGTGGATTGTGTCGGGATTTTAGAATAAATCCTAGCCATGTCAAAGTTGTTTAATGCTCTAATAAAACGAGCTTGACCTTCAATATTATCTCTAGCTGCATCTTGAGGAATATTGGTAATATTATTAATTACTCTACTTGCAGCCTCAGCAGCTCTATAAGCACTGTTGTAATATTCAAAATGTGAACTGTTAGGCACAGAAAGTAATCTAAAACCACTTGCGTTAGATTGACGTCCTTCCACACTTAAGATAACGTTGTCAGTCATTACTTCAGAATCGATAATAAATTCTGATCCGTAACCACCTGCACCACCATTTTTAATCATGTAAGAGTATGCTCCAGTTACTGCATTTTCAAAATCAGATGCAGTACGAAGAACGATGGTCTCACTAACAGAATTATATGGTTTAAAGGTTATATCTTCATCCGTGCATGAATTTAATGCGATAGATAAAGCAAAAAGGTATATTATTTTTTTCATAATTATTTTAATTATAAATTAATTGAAATTCCGAAAAGGAATGTTTTAACATTAGGATAAGAATAAAGGGCAAACTGACCCGGAATTAATGGATTCGCTTGAGTACCAGTTTGGTTTTCTGCGCTACCAATACCTACCTCAGGATCACCATTAAACTTAGACCATGTAAATAAGTTTTGCATTTGAGTATAAATTCTAAACTCATCTAATGGTAAATTAGGGAACGCTTTCTTAGTAAATTTGTATCCAACATTAAGATTTCTAAATCTAATGTAACTTGCGTCTTCTAAGAAACGATCAGATACATTATTTGACTCAATTCCTGATATTGGTCTTGGAGCTGGCAATGTAGCTGTTGTGTTAGTTGCAGTCCAGAAATCGAAAGCATTTACTGCTTGATTTCTAAATGGTGCAGATCCATCCGCAGTCATATTCTGCCACATGTAGTTGTACGTGTAGTTTCCTTGTTTGAAAACAAAGTCAGTTGATAAATCAAAACCTTTATACGCAAACTGCATACCAAAACCACCTTCATATTTAGCATAAGGAGTTTTTCCAGTAAATGCTCTATCACCTGAGCTATATACATCCGTTAATGTACCATCTAATTTTCTATACATTGCACGACCATTAGTAGCATTAACTCCTGCATAAGGCACAAGGAAGAAATCATCAGGACTAAGACCCACTTTATTTACTGTTAAACCACGTATAAGTTGGTTGTTAGGATCTTCAGGACGGTTTAATGTGTTAATTTTTCTATCAAAAACAGCTGCATTAACGTAAAAAGACAAAGTAGTATTTTCATTTTTAATAGCAAAAGCTTTCAACTCCAATTCCGCACCTTTAGAAGTCCAGTCTCCTGCATTAATAAGTGTTGAAAATCCAGTTCCAACAGTAGTATTATCACTGTATATGAAACCAATTCTTTTATCCTTAAATACAGAACCAGAGAATGTCAACCAATTATTTAATACCGCCGCTTCAATACCTATCTCGCTTTTCTTTGCTTTTTCGAATTTTAGGTTGTTATTTCCAACATTATTACCTGTAAGAATAGTACCTATACCACCTCCGTAAGGAGTAGTTGCAAATATATTTTGTGCGCTGTAACTACCGATTCCATTTGTTGAATTTAATTCTCCATAAGAAGCTCTTAATTTCAAATTATTAAGCCATTTAGCATTGCTCATAAAAGATTCTTCAGTAACATTCCAACCAACAGAAGCACCTTTAGCGAATTCATACTTATTATTAGTTCCTAATACAGATGAACCATCTCGTCTTCCATATAATGAAACTAAATATTTATTATTAAAATCGTAATCTATATTTCCAAAGAAACTGACTGTAGCATTCTCAGTACGTCCAGTTGCGGGAACACCTACCACTGCAGTACCTGCAGTAGGCAAATCACCATTTACATATCCTTTTCTAGTCATAGTATAGGATCTAAAGTTATATTTGTAATACTCGTATAAAACAGTAGCATCAAAATTGTGTTTACTGTTTATGCTGTATTTGTAATTCAAACTGTTCGTTAGCTGGTACTCGAAAGAATCCCAACCGTTATCTGTTTTTGAACCTCTAGCTGCAGGATCACCTACAATTAAATCCAAGAAAGAGGATGGTTTTGTAAATGATTCTCTTTGATATCTCTCATAATTCATATTCATCTGCGTTTTGAATTTTAAATCTTTTACAATTCCTAATTCAACATACGGACGACCATACATTCTGAAAAAACGACGTTGTTCTGTATTATTTACAATAGCTTCTTGAATAGGAAAACCAGCAGCTAAATTTGTATTATAAGTCGGATTTCCCAAAACGTCATTAACTATATTTCCATTAGCATCTCTTGCATAAAACGGCTCATATGGATTGTAATCATACATTGCACGAATCGGATTTTGAGCATTGTTACGGTCTCTAGAATCATTAAATTTTTCATAAGAACCCCCAACATTAAAGCCAAATTTTACGTGTTCATTAGCTTTGTATTCACTATTGTATCTTGCTGTAATTCTATTGAATCCTTTAAGCTTATCAATAATCCCAGAATCTTCAGTATATCCAACAGACATAAAATTAGTAAACTGATCATTACCACCAGAATAAGAAAAATTATTATTTTGAACAAACCCTTTTCTTAGCAAATCATCTTGCCAATTGTGATCATAAGAACGCAACAATGCCACTTCAGCCGGAGTTTTTCCTATGGAACCACCTTGACCAATTAAGCCTTCGTATCTGATTTTCTCATCTGCGTTCATCATACGGAACGGATCTTTCAATTTTTCAGTAAAACCAATTGAATTATTGAATTGGAATTTAGCTTTTGCATTTTTACCCTTTTTGGTAGTAATTACAACAACTCCATTTCCTCCACGAACTCCATAGATAGCAGCAGAAGCTCCATCTTTTAATACCGAAACAGATTCAATGTCACTAGAACTTAATGCCGAAGCTTCAGTTCCACTTACAAAAGCACCATCAACTACGTAAATAGCCTCAGCTGAACCACCTGTAATACTTACCGCTCCACGAACAGTAACAAAGGCTGCCGCTCCCGGTTTTCCATTAGCAGCTGTAACTTGTACTCCAGCAGCTTGACCTTGCAACGCATTTTGAATAGTTATAGCCGGAGATTGTTTTGTAATCTCATCTGAAGAAACAGTAGAAACAGAGGAAGACAACTTTCTTGAATCTTTAGAAAAATAACCTAAGTTAGTCTGAACAATCACCTCATTCAAACTTACTCCATCTTGCATTGATACATTTACAACATTCGATGCAGTAACTGTTTTGGTAGTTTCCATCATACCCACAAAAGAAAAAACCAAAACATCTCCAGTCTTTGCTTTAATAGAATATTTTCCATCAAAATCAGTTTGTGCACTTGTTTTTGTACCCTTAACGATAATATTTACTCCTGGAATAGGCCCAGACCCGCCAGAAACAACACCAGAAACAGTTCTCTCTTGTGCAAAAGAAAACTGCATAGATAACGCTAGCAATAGCGAAAAAATCCATTTGAATTTCAATCTCATATTAAATTATTTGAATTAGTTATTCGGCAAACATCATAATTATTTCCTAAAGAAACAAAGTTTTTTAAATAATAATATAATTACTTTTCAACATAGTTTTAAATAAAAAAACGAGAATAACGATACTATCCCTCCAGAAAATGAAATTATGAGTAGATTTTAAGACATAAACTTGTATTTTTGTCAAAATTAATTTAATGTTAAGCCCTTATTTTTTAACACCAAATTTAGAAACGGGAACTGATGAAGCTGGTCGTGGTTGTCTCGCCGGACCCGTTACAGCGGCGGCAGTAATCCTTCCAAATGATTTTGTGAATGAAATTCTGAATGACAGCAAGCAATTATCTGAAAGAGCCAGAGAAAAATTACGACCGATTATCGAGCAACAAGCCATCACGTTTGCAGTAACACATCTTGAACCGTTAGAAATTGACTCTATTAACATTTTGAATGCATCTATAAAAGCAATGCAAGAATGTGTTTTAAAACTCAAACCACAACCGGAATATATTATTGTGGACGGAAACAGTCCTTTTATTAGAAAAAAAGGGATAAAAAATATAAGTGGAAAAATTTTTACAGATGATGAAATTGAGATTCTCACCTCGATTCCGAGTTCCAGTATTGTAAAAGGAGACTCCAAATTCATGAGTATTGCGGCAGCTTCGGTATTGGCAAAAACGTACCGCGATGAGTACATGAACCGGATTCATGAAGAATTCCCGATGTATAATTGGAAACAAAACAAAGGATATCCCACCAAAGAACACCGTGAAGCGATTAGAAAATATGGCGTAACGAAATACCATCGAATGACCTTCAAATTGCTACCTGAACAACTTAAATTAGAAATTTGATTTAAGATTGTAGATTAACGATTTTTGATTGCAGATTTATGCGCAGTCAAGAGAATTTAAGGTGAAATTGATTTTTGTTATTGAAATTGCCATTAATTTTCGATTGTAGATTAACGATTATTAATTGCAGGTTGAAACTCACAAGCGAATAACTCCGTGAAATGTTTCAGGATTTTTTCTTTTACTTCTTCTTCATTTACTTTTTCAACACCGAGTTCTACGTTTAATGAAGTTACGGCTTTACCGCGAATACCACACGGAATAATATTATCAAAATAACCCAAATCAGCATTTATGTTTAGTGCAAATCCGTGCATGGTTACCCAACGCGAAGCACGAACACCCATAGCACATATTTTTCTTGCAAATGGTGTTCCTACGCCTAACCAAACTCCGGTTTCGCCTTCGCTTCTGCCACAAGAAATTCCATATTCTTGAAGTGTAAGAATAATGGCTTCTTCTAGGAAACGCAGGTATTTATGAATATCAGTAAAGAAATTTTCTAAGTCAATAATTGGATAACCTACAATTTGACCTGGCCCGTGATAAGTAATATCACCACCACGATTGATTTTATAGAAAGTCGCTCCTTTGGCTTCGAGTTGTTTTTCGGATAAAAGCAAATTACTTAAATCACCACTTTTACCCAAAGTATACACATGCGGATGTTCTACAAAAAGAAAATAATTGGGGGTTTCGAGGTCAAGTTCTTCTCTGCGATTTCGAATTTTTAAATCGACGATTCCTTTGAACAATTCTTCTTGGTATTCCCAAGTTTCCTTGTAATCTTTAGTTCCTAAATCTTGGAGTTGGATGGTTTTGTTCATTTGTCATTGCGAGGAACGAAGCGATCCTATTTCGTTTCCTTATTTTTTATTGGCAAAGGTACAAAGTTTTCAAGAATGAATAATACAGTGTTCCAATACATCTTTAAGTTTAAAATTATTATTCTAAAATCACTTCTAAATTTGTACTTTCTGGATTTTGCAAACAATCCGATATCAGAAATTGTAATTCCAATGATTTTTTGTCTTCGGAAATTTTTGCATTTGCATTCGAAACTGACTTTATTTTTCGAGGAAAATGATATTTTAAAACATACGGCTGGCTGATTTTAAAATTGGCTACTCGAGTTTTCAATTCTGAAATTTTATCTTGCTGTTTTTTTAATTCAACTGGATCTGTAATTTTTACTATTCTTTTAAAAAGACTTCCGTCAAAAGCATAACTTACACTATAATAATGTTCTTCGGCAGTTAAGGCATAATTATGTTCTAAATCATCCGCATATTCTTGGGTTTTGTATAAATCAGGAACTGCTGAAATTTTATCGAAGTTTTGATTGATTTTTGTTCTAAATTCTTTCTCGTAGGAACTTTTCTTGATGTGAACATTCACGTTTGAAAACTTTTGAAAAACAGCTTTTTCGAATTCTGGAAGTTTCGAAAATGTTTCCGCATATTTCGCTATGAAATCCTTAAAAACGTAAGTTGTATCCTCGAATTTTTCTTCTTTGGAATAATTTTCACCCGCTAATTGCATGTAGCTGTGTTCGTCGCGAAGTGATTCGGTTTCTATTTTTCCGGAACCGTCTTGGTTTAGATGGATGGTTTCGGTGATTTGGCAACTTGTTGTTAGAATAACTAAAAGTATAAAGGCGTAAATTTTATTTTTCAATTTTTATGATTTTGAATCGTTATTTTTTGTCAAATGTAGAATAATAACTACAATTCCTAGCCCAGATTATAGTGGAAATCCTTTTTATTTTTGCTGCCAAAAATAAAAAGATTGCAACGGAAAGCTGGAAATAGCTCCAAAAAACCTTTAGCACTTTGTTACTTTGCTACTTATACAGTATCTTTGCGCTCTTAAAAACAGCATAAAATGGCATTATCCGAACAAGAAATATTACGTAGAGAAGCACTTACCGAATTACGCAATTTAGGCATCGAGCCTTATCCAGCAGCCGAATTTATCACAACCGCTTATTCCAGCGAAATCCTAGCCGATTTCGAGAAGTACGAAGGGAAAGAAGTTGTTTTAGCAGGACGATTGATGGGTAAGCGTATCATGGGAAAGGCGTCATTTGCAGAATTGAAAGATGCTGAAGGACGTATTCAAATCTATGTTTCGAGAGATGATATTTCAACTGATGAGGAGAAAACGATGTACAATGTGGTTTTCAAAAAACTATTGGATATTGGCGATTTTATTGGGGTTCGCGGAACGGTTTTCAAAACGCAAGTGGGTGAAATCTCGGTCCATGTGTATGGATTGACAGTTTTGGCAAAAGCCTTGAAACCACTTCCTGTTGTAAAAACGGATGCTGACGGAAAAACACACGATGCTTTTGCTGATCCGGAACAAAGATACCGTCGTCGTTATGTAGATTTAACGGTAAACGATCACGTTAAAGAAACGTTTATCAAAAGAACAAAATTGTTCAATGCGATGCGTACTTTCTTTAATGATAAAGGATATCTCGAAGTGGAAACACCTGTTTTACAACCAATTCCTGGTGGTGCCGCAGCGCGTCCTTTTATCACACACCACAACTCGCTTGATATGCCTTTATACATGCGTATTGCGAATGAGTTGTACTTAAAAAGATTAATTGTTGGTGGTTTTGAAGGGGTTTATGAGTTTTCGAAAAATTTCCGTAATGAAGGAATGGACAGAACGCACAACCCGGAATTTACTGCCATGGAAATATATGTAGCCTACAAAGACTACAATTGGATGATGAAATTTGCCGAAGATTTGCTGGAATATTGTGCCATTGCGGTAAACGGAACTAGTGAAGTTACTTTTGGAGAACACAAAATCAGCTTTAAAGCACCTTATGCTCGTGTTACGATGACAGATTCTATCAAACATTTTACTGGTTTTGATATTTCTGGAAAAAGTGAAACTGAACTTTTTGATGCTGCAAGAGGCATGGGAATTGACGTGGATGCTACAATGGGGAAAGGAAAATTGATCGATGAGATTTTTGGTGCGAAATGCGAGGGAAATTATATTCAGCCTACTTACATCACTGATTATCCAAAGGAAATGTCGCCTTTGTGTAAATCACACCGCGATAATCCGGAATTGACAGAGCGTTTTGAATTAATGGTTTGTGGTAAAGAAGTGGCAAATGCTTATTCGGAATTGAATGACCCAATTGATCAAAGAGAACGTTTTGAAGACCAAATGCGTTTGGCTGAAAAAGGAGATGATGAAGCCACGGGAATTATCGATGAAGATTTCTTGAGAGCGTTAGAATACGGAATGCCTCCAACATCAGGAATGGGAATAGGAATGGACCGATTGATTATGTATTTGACAAATAATGCTTCTATTCAAGAAGTGTTGTTGTTCCCGCAAATGCGACCAGAGAAAAAGCAAGTTCAAATTGAATTGGAAGATGACGAAAAATTGATTGTTGCGCTGTTGAAAACCAATGAAAACCAAATGGATTTTGGGTTACTAAAAATCAAATCAGAATTGAGTGGGAAGAAATGGGATAAAGCCATGAAAAACTTATCTTCTTTGGGAATGACCGAAGTTGTGGTTGTTGGAGAAAGTAAGGCCTGTAGATTGAAAGAATAAGTTTATTCGAGAAATATATATATAAAAGGAGCTTCAAATTGAAGCTCCTTTTTTTATGAAAATACTTCATATTGCAATATGTTTATGTTACAAAACCAAGTAGATAGTATGATTTTTTTAAAATTTACTTTTAGTTAAATATGTCATAAATTTCTTATTTAAATAAGTTTTAATTCTATTTTTGTTTGAACAAAAAACAAACAAATAAATATGAAGAAAATTATTTTAGCTGCCCTTGCGTTATTTGCATTTGGATTTGCAAATGGTCAAGCAAAAGAAGGCCAAGTTTCAAAAGGGAAATGGCTCGTAGAAGTAAATACTGGATTTGGTAAAAATGTAGGTTCTACTTCATTGTACCTAACTTCTTCTGACGGTGTTACTGCTTACAACATTGGAGTCGAGGGCGGTTATTTCATCAAAAACAATCTGGCGCTAAAATTAGGATTAGGTTATGGTGATAATGGTATAGCAGGACAAAATGAACCTATTGCTTATAAAATCGGAGCCAAATATTATTTTAAAAGTATGATTCCTGTTGAGCTTTCGTATAACGGTGTAGGTTTTGGTAATGCAGATGCTAATCCAACATATGTTGGTGCTCAAGTAGGTTATGCCTTATTTTTAGGAAAAAATGTAAGTATAGAACCTGGAATTCGCTATAATATGGCTACACATAAACAATATTACGACAACAGTTTACAATTTAATATTGGGTTTGCATTGCATTTCTAAGATTACTTATGCGGAAGGATAGATAATAAAAACATTAAATTCATTATTAGGAAATAAAAAATCGGCTTGAATAATTTCAAGCCGATTTCTATTTAAACCAATTCCAGTTCAGGAATTTTTATTCCAAACAATTCCTCTTTATAAAAGTCTAGCAAATGAATACTATTAACATTGGTTTGAGAAGAAAATGAAGAAGAAAATAAGGATTGATAGTACCCAATTCCTTCTATCAAATTATTTTTAAAGGAATTCCATTTTTTAATTTGCGGGGCAGTTATTTCGGCAGAAACAGTTGCGATTTCATTTTTCAAATAATCTACATACATTTTCAATTCTTTCACAAACATATTCGGACGGTTTTTAACGTTCAATACCGAAGTGTTTCCATAAATATGCTGCACCATTTCAGAAAGGGAAACTTCATGGTCAAAATAAGCCATATTAGGTCCCGGACAAATGACTACACCTTGCGCCTGTCCTTTAATCTTGATCTCATTTTCCAGATAGGAAGCATTGGCTAAACCAACACAAAGACACGATTTTTCGGTGATTTTATTTTTTGCATTTTCAAACATTTCGGCAGTCAAAGTATCTTTCTTGGTGTCCAACTCCTCCAATTTTAAATCCTGAAATTTTTTGGAAGCAGAACAAATTCCTTTAGCCCCATATTCTTTGCTTAACGCCAAAAACTTTTTAGGACAAGAACTTCCTGCATTATTATCATGAATACGCTTGAGTTTTAAATGCTCATTCGTTGTTCCTTTTAAGGTGTTAAATGGAATTCCCAAAGGAGAAATATGACTCAAATACAAATCTTCTACTTTGGCTTTTGCCAATAATTCTCTTGTGGCTTGATCAACAGAAGTAGCTTCGGGAACCAATAAAAATGGAGAACCCCAACCCACAGAATCCACATGATAATAATCCAATAAAAAGGCATGTTCTTCGGCCGTGCCTACTCCGCCCTGAACGGTAATTTTTAAATCCAATGGTTGTTCAGGAACGTGCAATCTCTTTTGCGCTAAAGCTTTGACCATTAAATCATGCGCAGACTGAATCAATTGTTCTTTTTTCTGTTTGAATTCTTCCAAAATAGGACCTAACAAATACCCATCAGTAGCAAAAGCATGTCCGCCACAATTCAATCCGGATTCAATCCGGTATTCAGAAACCCAAAGTCCTTTTTTGGCTAAAAAATTCCCTTGAATCATTGCCGAACGGAAATCACTCACTTTTAGAATAATTTTCTTCTTCAAAGTATTGTTGGTATCCGGGAAAAAGACATCGAAATTTTCGAAATAACTGTACAATCTTGGATTCATTCCTGCTGAAAGCACCACCGAAGAAGTCAACGTACTATTAGCAAAACCGCGAAGTGAAGCATGAGCATCATTGTAAGCAGCCGGTAATTGTTCCTCTTTTATGAAATTATCTTTATCGACTTTGGTCATGATATTGACATCAATCTCACCTGCGGTCAGGTTGTTTTCAAGATAATTCTTGATGTTTTCCTTAAAGGCGATTCCGTCATCCATTAGATTCTGAAGTCCTTTTTTGATCTCGGATTTGTTCGGTAACATGGCCATATAATTTTCTAATGCCAGTTTGCTTTCCGCCAATTCGTTCTTGAAACTTTCGAATTTATCTTTTACGATTTTATCTACCAAATTTAGATAAGATGTAATGCGTTCCGCACGATAATCATGGATTTTTTGGGAAATTTCCTGATATGGAAGGTTGAATTTTTTGCTATAAAAAGCATTCATTTTTTCTATAAGATCATCGTCTATAATCGAAATCACAGAGGATATCCCATATTTTGCCACGCGAATTGGACTGTCTATGGTGTAAGCAAGTCCCATCACTGGTATATGGAAAGTATGTAACGGTTTAGTTGTTTTCATGCGTTTGATGATTTATTAAACAAAGCACAAAATTCGATAAAGAAAACAGTTTAAAAACTGATAAATATCATGAAGTACTATTTACTTCATTGAAAACCATACTGTTTTATGAGACTAGTCAATGGGAATTCTTCAAGAATAGAAACTATAAACTTTTGTTAACAATTAAACCTTACTTAACTATCCTCGTCTTATTAGTATAATTTAAAAACAATAAAAATGAAAAGATTAATTATTGCTGCATTGTTAATTGTTGGAATGACAAGCTTTGCTCAAGACAAAAAAGAAACAGGTAAAAGACATGATAGAGCTGAAATGGAAAAATTTACTCCAGAACAGCGAAATCAACTGATGTTAAAAAAAATGACATTGGAGTTGGATTTAAATGCTTCACAACAAAAAGAAATGGGTAAAATCATTGCTGAGAATAGTGCCAAAAGAGAAGCAAGAATGATGGAAATGAAAGCCAATAAAGAGGCTGGTAAAAAACTCACTTCTGATGAACTGTTTGCAAGAAAAAACAAGATGTTAGATGAACAAATTGTTATGAAAGAAAGAATGAAAAAAATTCTTAATCAAGAACAATTTAAAAAATGGGAAGACATGAAAGGGAAAAGACATCACGGAATGAAAAACAGAATGATGCGCCATAAAAACGGGAAACCAGCAAATATGGAGGACAAAAAATAATCCATTTACTTGAAATATTTCATCTTATTTCATAAAAAAAGACCCAAATTTGGGTCTTTTTTTCGTTTAAAATGTTTTGGAAACTTTGTCTACTGCTTGAATGGTAAAATCTAAATCTTCATAAGATAATGCATCAGTAATAAACCAAGTCTCATAAGCCGATGGGGCGATATAAATCCCTTCTTGCAATAAACCATGGAAGAATTTTTTGAAGGTTTCATTATCTCCTTTCGCAGCCGTTTGAAAATCAACTACCGGAGCCTCGTCAAAATGAACTGAAATCATAGATCCAATCCTATTGATTGTATAAACAACGTTGTTCGCTTTCAATACTTTGTCGATTCCTGCGGCCAAATAAGCAGTTTTTTCTTCTAATCTTTTAAAAATTGCTCGATCAGCATCTAACGCTTGTAACATTGCCAGTCCCGCAGCCATTGCTAATGGATTTCCTGACAATGTTCCCGCTTGATAAACCGGTCCTAATGGAGCCAGATAATTCATAATTTCTGCGCGGGCAGCAAATGCTCCTACCGGCAATCCTCCTCCTATTACTTTCCCGAAGCACACCATATCGGCATTCACATTCAGCAATTCCTGAACTCCTCCTCTTGCGAGTCTGAATCCCGTCATTACTTCATCAAAAATTAATAGAATATCATTGTCTGTACACAATTGGCGTAAGCCTTCTAAAAAACCTCTATTAGGCGGAATACAACCCATATTCCCTGCAACAGGTTCAACGATAATCGCGGCAATCTCGTTTTTATTAGCTTCAATTAATGTGGCAACATTTTCTAAATCATTGTATTTTGCTAATAACGTATCCTTTGCGGTACCAGCAGTAACTCCAGGACTGTTCGGTGACCCGAAAGTAATTGCACCACTTCCCGCCTGAATCAGGAAAGAATCGGAATGACCATGGTAACAACCTGCAAATTTTATTATTTTATCTTTTTTGGTATAACCGCGAGCCAGTCTTACGGCGCTCATACAAGCCTCGGTACCTGAATTTACGAATCTTATCTTATCAATATTTGGAACCATAGAAACGGCTAAAGCAGCAATTTGTGTTTCTAATTCTGTGGGCATTCCAAAAGATGTTCCTAATTTTGCTTTTTCAATTACAGCTTGTACAACCGGTTCATAAGCATGGCCTAAAATCATTGGGCCCCATGAATTAATGTAATCAATTAAGCGATTTCCATCTTCATCATACAAATAAGCACCTTTGGCACTTTTGACAAAAATTGGGGTTCCACCCACTGCTTTAAAGGCTCTTACCGGTGAATTTACACCTCCAGGAATTACTTTTTCTGCTTCAGCAAAAAGCTGACTACTTCTTGTATATGACATTTTAAATTTTAGATTTATAATTTTAGATTTTCAGTTGTTGCCCAACTGAAACGGAATTGTCCCTAAGATTGTTTTTGTGTTTTAGTTCCTCAAGTACTAAGTTGAATTTTTTGGAAATCGAATAAAGCGTATCGCCTTTTTGAACCTGATATGAAGTTACTTCCCGACTTGTATTCTTTATCGCCTCCATAGGAATTTTGGCTGTTAATTGCTTTTCAATTGCTTTATATTCAATTCCTAGCACCTCACTGTCATATTGTTGTAAATTGTAACGCTCGATATAGGAAATCAATTTATTAGGATATTTAGGATCTGTTGCATAGCCTGCAGTTCTTAATCCTCTTGCCCATCCTTTATAATCTCCTTTTGACAAGGCAAACAAATTAGAATATCTCCCTCTACTGGTTAAAAACAGGGCGTGATCTTTGAAAGATTCCGATACATTATCATACTTCCTGAAGCATTCCTGATCTGAATCATCATCATGTCTTATGGTATCGCCTCTCCAATCTTCATGGCATTTTATTCCAAAATGATTATTAGCATTTACCGCCAAATCACCTCTTCCAGCTCCTGATTCCAAAATTCCCTGCGCCAAAACAATACTAGCCGGAATGCCATAAATTCTCATGTTATCCATCGCTACATTTTTGAATTGAGCGACATAGTTAACGACCACATCACTACTAACTACTGTTTGCGAAGTTGAAACTATTACTTCCGTTATTTGATTAGGATATTCTTGTTCTGGCTGATTTTCTACAACAGGCTTTTTTAAAGCTGTCTTTGTAACTATTGTTTTTGCTGCTATTGTTTTTGTCGTAATTGGCGCTTTTGTTACTTTTGTTACTTTAGTAGTATGAACAATCACCTTCTTTTGATTCAAAGGCATTTTTTTAGTAGTGATAACAACTGGTTTAGCTGCGTTACAGCCTACTAAAGTTATTAGGATGAGAATGAGTATAATTTTTTTAAACATTGATGTCGATTGTTGGTAATTGTTTATTTCTTAGTTTCATATTCATCCCTTGAATTCCTTGAATTCCACCAGTATGAATGAGTAAAATTTTTGATTGAGCTGGAAAATAGTTCCGGTGTATTAAATCTATAACGCCAAAAACCATCTTTCCAGTATAAATAGGATCCAAAGGAATGTTATTTTCTTTGAAAAACTGGTTTATAAATGCGATTAACTCACTATTTACTTTCCCATAGCCTCCAAAATGATAATCCGTTAGCAATTCCCAATTATTATTTATTACAATATTACGAATTTCATCCGTTAAAAAATCCCCTTTTAATGCTGGAAATCCTAAAACTTTTTGGTGTGGCAAAATACTGTTAATAAGTCCCGAAATGGTTCCACCTGTTCCAATTGAACAGCAGATATAATCAAAGTCGGCATCTTTTTCATTTAATATTTCCTCACAGCCTTTGATGGCCAATGCATTGGTTCCTCCTTCTGGAATAAGGTAAAAATCACCAAATTTTTGTTTTAAATTTTCCAAAAATGGAATTTCGTTTTTTAACCGATAGGATTCTCTGCTAACAAATTCGAATTGCATTCCGCAGCTTTGAGCAAATGTCAAGGTTGGATTTTCCGAAATTTTGTCCTTCAGTTCATCCCCTCGAATAATACCAATAGTTTTGAATCCTTTTTCTTTCCCTGCAAAAGCTACTGCCGCAATATGATTGGAAAACGCACCTCCAAAAGTTAGCAAAATTTCCTGATGCTCCGCTTTTGCTTGAAGCAAATTATACTTTAGCTTTCTAAACTTATTTCCAGAAACGAAAGGATGAATCAAATCTTCCCTTTTGATATGCAGTGAAATAGAGTTTGGAAATTCTAATGCTATTTGTTGATTCAAACCAAGTATGTTTTCTGCAAAGATAAAATTTATATATAAAAAAAGTGCAATCTTAACATATTGCACTTCTATTTTTTTGCTCTTTCCTACAATTTTAATTTTTAATGATAATTTTTTTACCCACTTCTATTTTATCCTTTGTGGATAGTTTAACGATATAAATACCGTCACTTAGTCCTGATGTAGAAAATTTATAAGTGGAATTGACGCCCAAATCCTTCTTACTAAAAATTATTTTCCCAGCCACATCATACAAACTACACGCATCAAGATCCATCAATAACGCATTATTAATTGTTAAACTTTTAGTAGCATTGTTTTGGTACACGACAAAATTTTGAGTGGCTTCCGTATTAAGCCCTAAAGTAGTTTTAGTCTTAAAGGTAATTTCATATTGTTTATTATTGACTCCGGCAGGCAAGGTCATCTCGTGAAAACTATTTTTAATGTCATAATATAAATCAGCCGTTTTATCGTGTAAGTAAACATTATTCGCAGCATTAAAATTTAAAATCTCTTTGACAGTAATTTTGTAATTAGCTTCTTGGGCATTTTTAAAACCAATAGGAATGCTTTTATCAATATCAAATTTTAATGCATTAATGATATATTCTGAATCGTCCAAAACAAAATAGACATCGGCACTCGAATCATCACCCGAAGACAGTGCATCCATGGCATGATCCACCCCGTCTGTCGCTTCCGGAATAAAAGCCAACGCTAATTGACGCACTCCTTGATTATTTAATAAGGTATTAAACCTAATTTGCGGCGTTGGAGTTATTGTTACCGTACTATAATCAAAACCCGAAACAGACTGAACAGCAGCCAATTTTCCATTACTGTCATTAGTTTTAGTGCTATTTGCAATTTTTTCAAACTGCGAATAATTTGCAGCACCTTCTTTAACAAAAACTCTATAACTATTTTTCATATCAACTGTTCCATTAGCGGCGCCGTCTATCATAAAACCTTGACCGACAGGACAAAAGCGTCTTTCATAATTAGCCCCCATTCCAGTTGAAATTATTTCGTTCCCAGATCCATCGTAAGAGTAAAAAGTTGCCGCAACATAAATGCCGCTTCCTAATCTACTTACAGGTGAAAATGTTCCATAACCTCCTTTATAGTCTGCTATATAATGTGAATTTACTGTTTTATCCTGTTCCCAGAAATAAGCAATACCGGTACAATTCGTCGCATCGGTCAAAAATGCTGACAAGTCAATTGCTGATGGATATGGATTTCCAGTTAAAGTGAACTGTGCCGTTGCGACAGGAATAGAAATTGTACCGTCATTTGGCTTTCCTCTAAAATCATATCGTTGTTTGCTTCCTGGGTTATTTTGAACCCCATTTACTGTTATGGCATTAGTTCCTGATGTTCCCTTCATGGTAAAACCTTCGCCAGCATTCAAAGTAGCCGTTGAACCCACTTGAATCCAGTTATAATTCCCATTTAAAGGAGTGAGTTTATTTATCCAATAAGGAGCAATTGCCAAAGGACTTGCTGTGCCGTTATAATTGTTCGATGCCAAAATACTTGGGGCATTACTAGTCGTTAAATCAGCGACATCTTTTAATTGCGTTATACCAAAAGTAGCATTTCCCGCAGTAGCTATATTTCCTCCAACAGGAGAACACCAGTAATTATATTGAAAATTATTAGTTGATCCTTCTTGAAAAACGGATAAATTCCCTAAGCCTTTATTGGCTCCGGCAACTGTAGTTCCTTGAAGCAATTGCGCATCTTTTCTTAAGTAAAAATTACTACTTGCCGCATTTAATTCTAAGTCCTGCTTCACATACACCACTTCATTGTTAACAAAAACGTTAGTGTTTGGACTAACAAACATTTGTGCATTTGCAAAATTTTGAACTAGAAACCCGAAAATAAACAGGAATAATCGATTTAGTATTTTTGTGCTCATAAACAGGTGGATTTAATTAATTTAAAAATACTTTTATGCTCCACTGTAATTTTACCTGCGTAAAAAATGAATCTGAATTTTACAGAACACTTTGCTTTTTTTTGGATTCCAAGGTTGCAAATTATTATACATTTCAGATATCTGATTGTTAATTGATTAACAGAAGCTGAATTAATTAATCAGCAAATTCTTAGGAATAAAAAAAAATTTGGGTAAAATTTACAAATAGGCTCTTTTTTTTGATAAAGTTACAACAAAAGAAAGCTTGACAAGAGTACTAAATACGTTAAAAAGCTATAAAAATCGATGAAATACATGTTTATAACTAAATTACATGAATTTTCTTATATTTAAATTGAACTTAAAAAACCTTAAACCATAAGAGCTAAGGTTTTAGATTAATACTATAAAAACAGTGTAAAAGTAGGTCGGGAATAAAGATTAGAAATAGGTAAGAAAATTTAAACCGCGAATTCTCTAATTAAATTTTTTCTTTTTTAATTAGCGAACTCGCGGTCAATTTTTTGCTAAAAAAAACAATTTGTAAGTGCGATTATAACTACTTCTTTTTGACATTATATTTTAAAAATCGAAAGAAAGGGCGGTGTTTTAAATACTCTAAATTGAGTTCATTGGCATAGGCTTCCCGCTCAAAACTGATGTTCCGATAGGCTATTTCAGTGTTTTTATACTGAATCAATCTTACAAGATATTCGAGAAAATACCAAATAAAAAAAGGAAGTACCAGTAATTCCACTTGCTGGCGGAGGTGAATTTTTTCGTGATTTACAAAAACCTGATCTTCTTTGTCGACCCGATATTTCACAAAGACAAAGGGAAACGCAGTCAATCCACGATACCCTTTGGGAATTAAATATTTAGTGACAATTAGAAGCATCTATTGGGTAGGTTTTGTGTTAAAGATTATAGATTACAAAGTAATAAAAATAAAATGCTTAAAAACAATAATAATAACATAACGGTCAACACAATAAAAATAAATTTTAAATATCACACACTCCACTTAAGCTAAAATTAATAATCTAGTTCGTCATCATCTGTTTGGGGAAATTATTTCTATGAAACTAATTGATTTACTTTTTTTATGACTCAATGTGCGAAAAGTAATAGTGTGCGTCTTTCTCGTATTAAAATCACGTATTCCCTTACAGAAAAAAATATACTTATTCGATTTTTTGCCCAATTGATGCAAAAAAAACTGGAATCATTTGAGCTATTCGAAATGCTCACTTATATCAAATCTATTTCTTACAAAAAATTGCATTTTTCATAATAAAAAAAATTTTTTTTCAACATTTAGAGGCAAAAACAGATACCAATTAATTTATCTTTTTTAACGTATAATTGGCTTAAACTACACTGAATTTCATAAAAACCTCATAATCATCGATGAAAGTAGCAAAATATCCGATAAACTACGTCAAAAAATATAACATTTAATCGTTAAAATGTTGTTTTACAAAAATCAATAAGGTACTTTTGCGGCAAATAATACCACAAAATCCTATGATCAAAAATTACTATTACAAAAATAAAAAATGTAAGTTTATTATTATAAATTATAGTCGAATTTGTTCCAAGACTACTGCAAAAACACCCAAAAATAACACCCAAACTATCATAGCCTTTTTAAGTTTGTTCTTTCTATTTTTCTTAGGAAATGAGATGAATGGGCAGACTACTTTGTGGAGTACAGGATTTGAAAGTGTAGATTCTGTACCAATTTTATCAAATACTAACAGCTCATCATTTAATATTCAAACAACAGGAGGTAATCTCGCGGCAAGATCTGTACAAATCACTTCACCATCAACTGGAAATAGTAAGTACTATGACGGATCTATAATTACAAACAACACCTTGTCACTAAATACTGGAAAATTTTACCTCGTAACTGTATATGCAAAAGCAAGTGTAACCACCGGGATGCTTAAAATTATGAAAAGTACAACAGCTACTAATGCTGCAATGAAAGCTGCAACCGGTTCTGATATTATTTTAAATGCAGGATCTACCTATAATGTAACTTCAACAGGTTACGTTAAATATACAGCTGGATTCACGGTTAGTTCAAATGAAATAAAATATATTGGTTTCAATTTATATTCGACCGGCGACGGAGCTCAGATGATTTTGGATGATATATCAATTATAGAATATGATAACGTACAACCAGAGAGTTATTGCACTCCAGCAGGCAATCTAAATTGTACTGTAAACGATTTTATTAGCAATGTAACCTTCAACACACTCAACACCACTTCAACTTGCGGTGCTGGTGGCTATACTAACTATGCTGCGACAGGAACACAAACTACTACCGTACTTAGAGGCTCAAGCTACAACTTTAATCTAAGTGTTGGAAATGGTTCAGGCACACATGGTGCTGGCGTCTGGATTGATTTTAATCAGAACGGAAGTTTTTCAGATTCCGGGGAATTTTTCCTTGTCAGTAATGCCATTAATCCTAGCACAACAAAAACAATTTCTATTCCTATTCCTGCAGGTGCAACCACTGGAATAACTCGAATGCGCGTCCGTTATGCATATAACACAACCGTTGCTTCAGGTTCAGGAATGAGTTGTACTATGTCAGGAACATACGGAGAAACTGAGGACTACACTATAAGTATAGCAAACACAACATGCAACGCCCCTACTCAAGCAACCGTATTTGTATTAGGAACTAAAACTAGTACTTCACTACCCTTTACATTCACGGCATCGTCACCAGCTGCAAGCGGCTATTTGATAGTTCGTTCATTAACAAGTACCCCACCCTCCCAGCCGGTAAATGGAACTATTTACACAACTGCTAACGTTGCCACTTTAGGTGCTGCCTTCAGTTTTGTTCAAAGTGCTGCTACTACATCCATACCCGAAACTGGTTTAAGTTCTGGCACAACCTACTATTATTTTATCTTTGCTTATAACGATACCAATTGTGCCGGCGGACCTGTATACAAAACGGGTGGAGCATTAACCGGAACCGGCACCACCTTGACCGGATATTGTATTCCTGCTCCAAGTTCAGTAGACGCATCAGGAATTACTAATGTATCTTTTAGCACCGTAAATAATACCACAGCTGCCGAAACTACTAATTATGGCGATTATACCGCTATGATAGGTACTGGGATTAAAGGAACATCTGTACCTATAAATATAACTACTTCCACATTATCCTATGCTTATCAATTGATAATTTGGGTAGACTGGAATGATGATTTAGATTTTAATGATACTGGTGAAAATGTGTATTCGGGCAGCGTTACATCCGCAACTTTAGCAGCTACAATTGCCATTCCGTCAGGAGCCACAATAGGGAATCACAGAATTAGGATTGGTGCGATAGATTTGGGAACACCAACCCCTTGTTACACGGGAACATATGGAACTTACGAAGATTACACTTTAAATGTTACTGCAGCAGTCGCATGTACATCGGCACCTACAGTTACCACACCACCAAATAAATCTATTGCTTCAGGTACTAGCACTACTTTTACATCCACAATAGCAAATAGTCCGGATAGCATTATTTGGGAAGTAAGTACTGATGGCGGCACAAACTATTCAATAATTACAAATGGAGGTGTTTATAGTGGAGCCACTACACCTACCTTAACCATTTCTGCCGCTCCGTCAAGTATGACAGGTTTTAAATATAAAGTAAAAGCAACTAATGCTTGTGGCAATGCAACATCAACTCCTGGTAATTTAACTGTTACACAAACTTATTGTGCTCCCTCTTCTACAACTTCTACAACTTACATAGATGGCCTAGCAACCACAGGTACATTACAAGATTTGGTAAGTAGTTCATCGGCAGGGTATAATGCAAGTGGGTATGACGATAATTCTTCGATAATTTTGGGGAGGCAAATTCCCGGAGGAGCAATAAATTTAAATATTGATGTAACAGGTCCTACTGGATCTTTCATTTCCGTTTTTATAGATTGGAATTCCGACGGCGATTTTCTAGATGCAGGAGAAAAAGTTTACACAACTGGAACAACCGCCACAAACGATACTTCTTTCGGATTTATTGTACCAACATCCCAAAGCCCGGGTAATTATAGAATGCGGGTCAGAACCAGAAGTTATGGCGATTCATCCACTATATTAGCTTGTGATACAGGTTATTCTACAGGTGAAGCTGAAGATTTCACCATAAGTATTGTTTCTGATTGTGCTTCAAAAATAAGTCTAGTAACCAGCGGGACAAATTGTGGCACTGGAACTGTCAATATAGGAGCAGCTAGTGACGGTGGTGCTACAGAATTTAGATGGTATTCTGCTAAAACTGGAGGGTCTTTATTAGGTACTACTGCTACTGGATCTTGGACAACGCCATCAATTTCCGCAACCACAACTTACTATGTATCTTCTTATAATGGTAGTTGCGAATCATTAGTTAGGGTGGCCGTAAAAGCTATTATTTATCCCATTGCCAATATTGCTTTTTCTCCCGCTTTACCAACCATTTGCGGATCTGGTACAATATTGACTATTGGTGCAAGCGGCGATTCTGCAATTGAAGATCTATTTACTGAAAATTTTGAAGGAGGAACTTTAGGAAATTTTGAACCATACTCCATCAGTAATTTTAATACTAAAGGAAATACCCCTTTAGCGGAAGAATGGAATGTAAAAACTAGTTCTTATTTGCCAATAAATACCAATGTTTTTAAGCCCGCGATTAATTCTGGAGGGGCAGGTACTAGCGAAAATAAATTTGCATTTACTACTTCAGATACTGCAGACGGAACAACAGTAAACACAACCATACAATCTTTTGCCATTAACACCAATGGATTTACAAATCTTACTTTAACTTTTGATCATTATTACGCTGACTACGGAACTTCCGATAAAATTGATATTGAAGTTTCCACAGACGGCGGAACAACATGGTCTACTACACCAGTAATAACTTATACAACCGATGATGGAAGTGCAGGGAATTTTGCAACTAAGACGGTAGATTTTACATCTTTTATCAATCAGGCTAATTTAAAATTCAGATTCAGATATTCTGCTGGCTGGGACGAAGGTTACGCATTAGATAATGTAAAATTATTTGGAACAAAACCTTTAACTTCAACCTTTGTTTGGGGTGGTACAAATGTAGCTGATTTATATTCTGATCTAAATGCAACTATTCCTTATGATGGAAAGACCCCTCTTGCTACGGTATATGCAAAACCAAATGTAACCACAGGAACCCAGTGGGATTTTACAGCACAAACAACTTTACCAAATGGTTGTGTAATAAACAAAACTATTACTGTTCCTAATAATACCAAAACATGGAATGGATCCGTTAATTCTAATTATAATCAACCTAGTAACTGGTATCCTCCTGGTAAACCTACAACCAGCAACTGCGTAGAAGTTTCTAACATAACTCCAAATCCAATTACTTCAGATTTAGCTTATGCTTATAATCTAGCATTAACAAATGCAGCTTCCGTTTTAAATATTACTTCCGGAAATACAATTATTGTTATTGATAAAGTAACAGTAACAGCAGGAGGAAGTTTTAATATAGCCAACAATGCCAGTCTAATTCAAACAAATAATGTCGCTAATACCGGAATCGCAAATATTCAAAGGATAACGCAACCAATGTCTAAACTCGATTACACCTATTGGAGTACGCCAGTAACATTAGCTTCTAATTTTACTTTAGGATTATTATCTCCTAATAGTCCTTTGATGTTTTCTTGGATACCAACAATTTCAAATGGGCCTGGCAACTGGCAAAGTGAAACTTCCATCACAAAAATGGATCCTCGCAAAGGATATATTGTACGAGCCCCCAACACTTTTAGCTCAACTATTAAGACATCTTACACCGCCACATTTGTGGGAACACCTAACAATGGTGATATAACAACTCCAATACAAAAAGGAACTCTAAGCGGTACGATAGGCGTTAACGACGAGGATGACGAATGGAACCTCATAGGTAATCCCTATCCTTCCGCGATTAATGCAGCAACATTCTTAAATCTTGCTTCTAATGTACCTGTTATTGATGGGACTTTATATCTTTGGACACACAATGCCCAACCAAGCAGTGCCTATGCGGATCCTTTTTATGGCGATTATGTATTAAACTACACAGAAAATGATTATGCTGTCTTCAATACGACTGGGGGAACAGCAACAGCTGCCGCAAGTACAGGAGGCTCCGTGCCAAGCGGCTATATTGCCAGTGGGCAATCTTTCTTTGTAAAAGCGGCTAATAGCATGACAAATGGTACAACCTTAAATGCCACTTTCAATAATAGCATGCGTGTGGGTACAGAAGGGAAAAATGGAGATTTTTTTAAATTAACTAACAACCAAAAAAACGAAGCCATTCCAAAGAGTGTTCCCGAAATAGAAAGACACCGTATTTGGTTGAACTTGACCAATAACTCAGGAGCTTTTAGTCAAACATTATTAGGATATGTAGCGGGCGCGACAGAACATTTAGACCGGAGTTTTGACGGAGAATCATTGGGAGGAAACGATGTTAGCTTCTACTCTATTATACCCGAAGCTCAACTAACCATTCAAGGACGCGGATTACCATTTGATGAAAATGACCATATCCCATTAGGCT
The DNA here is from genome assembly GCF_015752245.1 of Flavobacterium sp. CG_9.10. Lineage (NCBI taxonomy): Bacteria > Pseudomonadati > Bacteroidota > Flavobacteriia > Flavobacteriales > Flavobacteriaceae > Flavobacterium > Flavobacterium sp. CG_9.10. The sequence goes on along the minus strand of NZ_JADOVD010000005.1, from coordinate 178,637 downwards.
ATAATTCTGAAATTTCTGGAGAACTGTCGGTACGAATTGATCATATAGATGGTCTTTTTGACACCCAAAACATCTATTTAGAAGATAAAGTACAAAATGTTATTCATGATTTAAAAGAAGCGCCTTATGTTTTTAAAACAGAAATTGGTGATTTTGACGAACGTTTTGTTCTTCTTTTCACAAATAAAACTTTAGGAACGGATACATTTAATTTGGCCACAACCAATGAAGTAAATGTCATCGTAAATCAAAACGTGACCGTTCAATCGTCAAACCAACTGATAAAAAATATCGTTGTCTATGATTTATTGGGCAGAAAAATTGACAGTTATAAAAAAGTAAGCGCTTTAAAATATACGTTGAATCATTTAACCAAAATGACCGCAGGCTTAATTGTGAAAATCACTTTGGAAGATGACACTGTTGTTTCCAAAAAAATAATATATTAATCAAAAAGCATCACTGTAAAAGCCACTCCTAACCGAGTGGTTTTTTTTATAATAAGTTAAACCATTCCTCCTATTTTTTTCACCATGCGTACTTAAAGTTCAATGTATTTTAATCAATAATTAATCATGATTTTCGAACCTGCATTATATTGTTCGCAAGCAAATGAAACCTTCTTCAAAAAATGAAATTATATTGAAAAATAGGTTATTTCCTAGAAACTAATCTCACCTGTAAATGTGTCAAAAAATCCAATTATTTTTATAAATAAAATTAGTCTCGAAAAATATTAATTTTTCTAAATTATTAAATGTCAATACCTAAGAATACTACAAAGGATACCTATTTTTTAAATTTAATGAAGTTATGTAACGGTCGATTTTTCAACTACTGCAAGTTACTTTCGTACCAAATTGCCACAGGTTCAAAACTGATATTTCTATACGTCTGTTTGCAGGTTTTATATTAGAGTAAAACAATTACATAGTCAATAAGAAATTAAAAAGGGCAATGATAAAAATTCGAGTTACATCCATCTGTCAATTTTTTCATGATTAATCATAAGTGGATTATTTTTATCCGCAGCGTATCACAAAAAAAAAAGGAAACGTGGTATGGCCATAAAAACCGTATGAAAATAGATGTTTTTTAACTGTTGAATGCATTTTCATGCGGTTTGCAATAAAAGAAAGCTCTTGGCAAGGTAAAGCTTCCCATTTGTAAAATTGTTACAAAAATTTATGCAAATAACTTCGATTTGAGTCTTATGAAGCACTGCCACAAGTTGCCTGGTTATACTAATAATCAATTGCAAATCCAATATGCTAAACATCTTACGTCCAGCTTTGTAAGAATTAAAAAATACGACAAAAAGCATTTAAAATCCGATGAAATCCAGTGTTACAAATCAAACAAAATAAACATTTTACTAACAAATTTATATCTGTTTAACGATTTTGTCGATTAACAGCTACAAAAATCCGTTCAACTACATAAAATTTTAGCTTTAATAACAGTACTTTTCTGAGGTAATACGTTATTTTTGGATACCAAATCTTAGTTAAATTTTTATGAAACAAATATACTTCTTGTCAATTACTGTTTTGCCCAAACAATACTTGCAAAGTGATAATAAAACTTCAAAATACAACAATTCATTTAATACAACAATTTTATACAATTTGTGCCGCAGTATTTTAGCGCTGTTTTTTTTACTAGTAGCAAATTTCACCACTGCACAAAGTATTCCAGCTACATTTCAGACTAGCGGGACATCGACATGGACCTGTCCCGCAGGAGTCACTAGAATAACTGTTGAGGCATGGGGTGGCGGAGGTCGCGGCGCTGTTAGTACAGGTGCGGGTGACGGATATGGTGGTGGTGGTGGTGGTGCTTACGCAAAAAGTGACATCAGTGTTACCCCTGGAACCGTATATACAGTTAACGTTGGCGCAGGCGGAGTTTTTAATGGGGGTTCATTAACTGCTATAAATGGTGGGGATTCTTATTTTAATAATCTTACAACAATACTTGCCGTCGGCGGAATTGGCGCTGGTAATCAACAGCGTGAAGGCTCACCTGGAGGTCAAGCAGTAAATTGTATTGGTGATATAAAATACAATGGAGGAAATGGGGCAACCGGTGCTGCCGGTATTGGAAGTGGTGATAAAGGTTATTCTGGTGGTGGTGGTGGTGGTGCTGGCTCAAGTAGCGACGGTGGAAATGCAACTGGAATGTTAGCAGGTGCCGGTGGTGCAGGAAATGCTTTAGGAAAAGGTGGTATCGGAGATAATAATTCTAATGGAGCTTATTCAGGTTTTGCAATCGGTGGTGGTGGTGGTGGTGCTTACAGTAGTAGTGGAGCAAACGGCTATTATGGTGCTTCGGGAGGAAGAGGTGAAGTTCGTATAACACCAACCATGCAAAATGGCCCAGGAGGAGTAACAGCCAATCTACAATTATGGCTACGCTCCGATTTATTAGATGGCACAACATCAGTTATAAATGATACGGATGTCTCTACATGGAAAACTCAAGCCAAAGGTAGTGATGCTATTGCTTCGGCAATTGAAGGAGCTCCAAAGTATAAAAATAATTCGCTCGATAATTTAAATTTTAACTCCGTAGTAGACTTTACAAATAACAGCACTATTTCTACAACATATGGTGATAGTTCACCAAAAAGACAATATTTAAAGGGTACTTCCGGGTTTTATAGTCAGGAGTCTTTTGTCGTGCTAGTTCCAAAGACACCCGTAACTGTACTTACACCAAAAATGGCGATCTTTACCGGCGATAAAAATCCATCTATTACCGAAAATGATGAAACAGGAATAGGATTTGGCGACTACACCACTAGAATTACAGGCGAAATATTATCCTATTCAATTGGAACTACAACTGGTTCTAATAACGGCTATGGTGTCGCTGACGCAAGTGCAGGCGCCACCTATAGTTCAGCAGGAATTATAAGTGCACGAAATAACTCAACAAATTCTGCAACTGCTGAAGAACTTTACTATAATGGTAATAATGTTGGTACTAATTCATCAGCATCTGCCTCATTTGCTAATGTTTCCGATAGCAAGTACTGGATTGGAAGAAGTAAAGGCATAGATGGAACGCTAAATGCAAAAGTCGCTGAAGTGATTACCTACAGCTCAAGAACCTCAGAGACGAAAAGAAGTAACATTCGAAGCTATTTAGCTATAAAATACGGGATTACCTTAGGAGTCAACGGTACTGCTATGAATTATACGAATTCTGATGGAAATATTATTTGGGACGCTACAGCAACCGGATATAATTATGACATTGCTGGTATAGGACGAGACGATATCACCAAGTTAACCCAGAAACAATCCAGAAGTATCAACAATGCAAATGGAATCATCATTGGATTAGGTGAAATTGCCCCTACCAATATAGCCAATACCAATGTTTTCGATACCGATAAAAAATTCTTGGTTTGGGGTAATAATGGTGGCGCACTGACAGCACAAGCAGTAACGGTTAATTTAAGTTCGGGAATTTCACCAGCATTAACTACTGATGTTAGTTACCAACGAATCGCTAAAATTTGGAAAGTGGTTGAAACTGGCGGCGACGTATCTACTTGTAAAGTAGCGATTCCTACTACTCAAATTGCTGCGGCTTACACCGCTGCTGCGACTGCAACTGGGGATTATGTAATGCTTATTTCAAGCACTCCGACATTTGACGCCACCTCCGAAGCGAGAATTATGACTGTTAATGGAAGCAGTCTGGAAACTACTTATAACTTTGATGGAACTAAATATATCACTTTTGGATATGCACCTGAAAAACCTTTTGTTCGTTGCATCAAATTCGATGGGATCAATGATTACCTAGATGCAGGGAATGTATTGAATTTAAATGCTCAGTTTACGGTATCGGCTTGGGTAAAATCTACGAAAACAAACATGACAATCTTATCAAAGAGAAACAGTGCTTTCACGCAAGGATATGATTTGAAAATTAATACTAACGGCAAGGCGGAGATGAGCTGGAATGGTAACACTATAACTTCTTATTCTGCTATAAATACAGGAAAATGGCATCATATTGGGGTGGTATATGATGGAACAAACGCTAAAATTTACATTGATGGAGTAAATAAAAACAGTGTAGCTGCAAGTGCACCAACAAGTAGTAATAACTCGTTTTTAATTGCTGCTGCCAATGGAATTGCACCCACAGCATTTTTTGAGGGGTCTATTGATGAAGTTCGAATTTGGAATGTAGCGTTAACTGCAATGCAACTGAAGTATGTGATGAATCAAGAAATCATAAATAATGCAGGAATCACAAATGGTGTCATTATTCCCAATACAATTACACTTAACGAAATAAAGGCAATTCCTTGGTCTAATCTTACTGCCTATTATCCAATGTCTACTTTTTCTATTAACAACGTAAAAGACAAATCTGGATACGGATTAACTGCTGCCTTAAAAAACATTAATACAGTTGATCTTCAAACAGCGCCACTACCCTACGAAACGTCTACTACTGGGGAATGGTCGTCGTCAACCACATGGGTAAATGGCGACGTTCAAGATATTCCAAATAGTGCATCAGTAGAAAATCCAAGCGGTACTGGTCCTCCTCCACCTAATGGATTAAGTGACGGTACAGTTGAATCTAATTCAGTTGACGGAACTATTATCCGAGTAAAGAGTGGCCATACCTTAACTTCATTGGGCAATAAAAAGGCTCTTGCATTATTACTTGAAACAGGCAGCAGTCTGTTAGCAACTGCAACTACAGCCACGCAAGCTACGGGATCAAAAATTGAAGTTTCCCATTACTTGAAATTAGATGGAAAAATCGATTTGGTTGGCCGTTCGCAATTAGTACAAACGGAAGGCAGCGACCTGGATGCAACAAGTGCAGGATCAATAGAACGAGACCAGCAAGGACAATCTAATAAATACAATTACAATTATTGGAGTTCCCCTGTAGGTACAATTAACAACACCACTAATAACAATCCATTTACAGTTGGAGGTGTTTTACAAGATGGTACAAATCCCGCTGTACCTATTGCTATAAATTGGGTTAATGGATACAATGGATCACCTGGAAATCCCATCAGTTTAGCCCGTTATTGGATTTACAAATTTGACAATGCCAGTAATAATTATGCCAATTGGATACAAATTCTGGAAACTGGTTCATTAACAGCGGGCAAAGGTTTTACCCTAAAAGGAAGTGGTGCGGCAACTGCTACTCAAAATTTGACCTTTGTGGGAAAACCCAATAATGGTACAATAACGAACACTGTTACTGCAAATCAATTGTTGCTTGTTGGAAACCCATATCCATCTGCCTTAGATGCAGACAAATTTATAAACGATAATATATTACGCATTGACGTTACAACAACTATCCCAGCTACTGATGGAGCACTCTATTTTTGGGAACATTACGCCTCAAATACCACGCACAATCTCTCAGGTTATCAAGGAGGGTATGGCATCTATAATATTTCAGGAGGTGTTGCCCCAAGTTCAACTGGTGTTGATTTTATTAGTGGAGCAGGTTCAACAAGCAAAGCTATACCACCCCAACCTTACATCCCTGTTGGACAAGGATTCTTCGTCTTTGGAAATGCCAGCGGAGGAAATGTTGTTTTTAAAAATAGTCAAAGAGCTTTTGTTAAAGAAGATAATGCTTTCTCCCAAACAACATACAGGATACCAGTAGATCCAAAAATTGCTGGACACTGGACTTTTACCGGTGATGACCCAGTTGCTAAAAAAACTCATAAGAAGATTCGTTTAGGTTTCAATTCTTATAATGAAGAGTTTCATAGACAAGTGCTACTCGCTTTTATGGAAGATAAAGCGGATAGCGATATGAATGATGGTTATGATGCCGTGAACATAGATGATGCGCCAAGTGATATGTACTTAATAAATGGTGAAAATGAATTAGCAATAGAAGGAGAAGGGTATTTTGATGCAGCTGCCTCCTACCCTATTGGTGTGCGAACTGAAAGTGCAGGAAAAGTATCTTTTGGCATAGATGCTTTAGAAAACTTTGATGAAAGTCAGCCCATTTTTATTCACGACGCAGAAACAGATACGTACCACACCATAAACAAAGATCCGTATGAAGTCACTTTGGCAGCAGGAACTTTCAACGATCGTTTCACTCTTCGTTTCACAGATAAAACATTAGGAACGGATACATTCAATTTAGCTAAAGCTGATGAAGTAAATGTAATTGGAAATCAAAACGTGACCGTTCAGTCTTCAAACCAACTGATAAAAAATATAGTGGTCTATGATTTACTGGGCAGAAAAATTGACAGTTATAAAAAAGTAAACGCTTTAAAATATTCCTTGAGTCATTTAAATAAAACCACCGCAGGTTTAATCGTCAAAATCACTTTAGAAGACGACACAGTTGTTTCAAAAAAAATAATATACTAATTAAAAAGTATAACTGTTGTAGAAGCCACTCCTAACCGAGTGGCTTTTTTAATATCTAATAACCAACAGCAATCAAACCAATTTAATTTGGTAAAAAAACGATCCTAACCTTCTTCGAATTAAATATTCAGTAACAATAAGCATCATTCATTATAAAATTTATAAATTTGTACCACTAAAATAATTCAATTTTAAGGAAAACTCAATCGTTTGAGTAGAACGTTTAAAATGGATTATGTTCAAAAAAATTTCAATAGAATACCCAACACATGATTGAATCGAATAATGAAAATAAATTAATTGAAGGCGAAGATTTTTATTACACGCCAGAAGGTTATAAATGCTTTACCGAAAAACACCACTTAAAAAGAGGGTATTGTTGTAAAAGCGGTTGCCGTCATTGTCCGTATGGAGGCCCGCTAACCCCCAAAGGAGCCAAGAGGAAAAACTATGAATGATAAATAGTGTTTTACGCTAAAGGGTAAGAATAACAGTTTAAGTTTTTAAATCCAAAAAAACAAAATGGATATTCGTTTTCAGAAATACAGAGTTAAAATTCATAAATCCTACCACACCGGTCGGATATTCGTTATCCATAGTATTTTAGTTACTGCACATAATCCAAGAAATAGAGTTGGTACCCAAATTTTTTTCTAAATGATAGACGAATTACATTTACACCATTATAGATATGAATACCAAAACTAATATAACATCCGATACAACCCCCCAGTTAAAGGCAACGGAGCTCTTCCAAGAACAAATCAAACAAGGAATTCCAACTGTATTGCCTCAGCCTAAACCATATGAGTCAGACATTAATCATGCTCCAAAGCGTAAAGAAATCCTTTCGGCCGAAGAGAAAAAATTAGCGCTTCGCAATGCTTTACGTTATTTTCCATCCGAACATCATGGGGAACTAATACAAGAATTTCGACAAGAATTAGAAACATACGGCCGCATTTATATGTATCGCTTTCGCCCGGATTACGAAATGCGCTCACGACCCATAAATGAATATCCAGGAAAATGCGAACAGGCAAAAGCGATCATGCTGATGATTCAAAATAATTTGGATTATGCCGTAGCGCAACATCCCCATGAATTGATTACTTATGGCGGCAATGGTGCTGTTTTCCAAAACTGGGCACAGTATCTATTGACAATGCAATACTTATCGGAAATGACCGATGAGCAAACATTAACAATGTATTCCGGTCACCCAATGGGATTGTTTCCTTCGCATAAAGAAGCTCCACGCGTTGTCGTTACAAACGGAATGGTAATCCCTAATTATTCTAAACCGGACGATTGGGAAAAAATGAATGCACTGGGCGTCTCGCAATACGGGCAAATGACTGCGGGAAGTTACATGTACATAGGTCCGCAAGGAATCGTTCACGGAACTACAATAACTGTTCTGAATGGTTTCCGTAAAATAAAGCGCAGTCCTTCAGGTGGTTTATTCGTAACTTCAGGATTAGGCGGCATGAGTGGCGCACAACCGAAAGCGGGTAATATCGCAGGCTGTATCACCGTTTGTGCCGAAGTAAACGCAAAAATCACACATATTCGTCATAATCAAGGATGGATCAATGAAGTGATCGAAAATATTGAGGAATTGGTAAAAAGAGTCGCTTTAGCGAAAGCCAATAATGAAATTGTTTCTATCGCCTATCTCGGAAACGTGGTGGATGTTTGGGAAAAATTTGACCAAGAAAATATCCATATCGACTTGGGCTCAGATCAAACTTCCTTACACAATCCTTGGGCTGGAGGATATTATCCCGCTGATATTTCTTTTGAAGAAGCCAATGAAATGATGGCTAATAATCCCGATTTATTCAAAGAAAAAGTACAGGAAACATTGCGCCGTCATACCACGGCAATCAACAAACATACTGCTAAAGGAACCTATTTTTTTGATTACGGAAATGCTTTCCTACTGGAAGCTTCCCGCGCCGGTGCAGATGTCATGGCTGAAAATCATATTGATTTCAGATATCCAAGCTATGTTCAGGACATTATGGGGCCCATGTGTTTTGATTATGGTTTTGGTCCATTCCGTTGGGTTTGTGCTTCTGGGAAACCGGAAGATTTGGCAAAAACCGATGCCATCGCGTGCCAGGTTTTGGAAGAAATGGCTAAAACTGCTCCAGTAGAAATCCAACAACAAATGCAGGATAATATTCATTGGATTAAAGGCGCACAGGAAAATAAATTGGTCGTTGGTTCTCAAGCCAGAATTCTATATGCTGATGCCGAAGGGCGCGTGAAAATTGCGGAAGCTTTTAATCAGGCAATTGCCAAAGGAGAAATTGGAACCATAGTTTTAGGTCGGGATCACCACGATGTTTCCGGTACGGATTCGCCTTACAGAGAAACTTCAAATATTTATGATGGCTCCCGTTTTACCGCCGACATGGCGATACAAAACGTCATTGGAGACAGCTTTCGTGGTGCCACTTGGGTCTCTATCCACAATGGCGGTGGCGTTGGCTGGGGCGAGGTAATTAATGGAGGATTTGGAATGGTTCTTGATGGTACAAAAGAAGCGTCAAAACGCTTACAATCAATGCTTTTTTGGGATGTCAACAATGGAATTTCAAGAAGAAGTTGGGCCCGTAACGACGGAGCCATTTTTGCCATAAAAAGAGCCATGGAAGCACAGCCATTATTAAAGGTAACTCTTCCTAATTTAGTTGCCGACAATTTGTTGGATTTTTAAAAATTTGGACGTATCTTTAGTAAAGAATTAATAATCAAATATTTATAACATGAAAGCAATTAAATTTATTCCGATATTTTTCCTTTTTATATTGGGTTCCTGCAGCTCGGTAAGAGTAAATTCTGATTATGACAAAAATGTAGATTTCAGCCAATACAAAACCTTTGCTTTCCATAAAAAAGGCATTGACAAAGTTGAAATCTCAGAATTTGATAAGAAAAGAATTCTTAACGCCATTGATTCCGAACTTAGTAAAAAAGGAATGACCAAAAGTGAAAATCCTGATTTGCTTGTTAATATATTAACCAAAGAAAGAGAACGCATCGACGTGGATCAATACAATGCCGGATGGGGTTATGGATGGGGCTACGGATGGAATCCTTATTTATGGGGCGGACGAACCTACATTTCGTCAACAACAGAAGGAACGCTTTACATTGATTTAATTGATGCCAAGAAAAAAGAACTCGTATGGGAAGGCGAAGGCGTAGGATACTTGACCGAAGATCGTTCTAAAAAAGAAAGTCGGATAAACGAATTTGTCGCTAAAATTTTAGCCCAATTTCCTCCCAAATCTAAATAACTGAAAATTCATTTTACTATATAAATGGCCTACCTTTGCGTAGGCTTTTTTTATACCAAATTATGACAATCCATACAGACATTACAACCCTACAAGACATCAAATTACTTGTTGACACTTTCTATTCGAAAGTTCAAAAAGACCAATTTATCGGACCTATATTCAACGAAAAAATAGGCAATCGCTGGCCCGAACATTTAGAAAAGATGTACCGCTTTTGGCAAACTATTTTACTCGAAGTACACACCTATTCCGGAAGCCCTTTTCCTCCACACAAACAATTACCGGTGGCTAAAGAACATTTTGAGCGCTGGATGGAAATTTTCACAGAAACCACCGATAGTTTATTTACAGGCCCATTGGCCGAAGAAGCTAAACTACGTGCTAAAAATATGGCGGAAATGTTCAACTATAAAATTGAGTATTTCAGGAATGCTGAAAAAAACTAAAATTAGTATTCAACAATTTCACAATTAGATGCAAACTCATATTCATACCAAATCATCAAAATAGAACTATGCGTAAAATACTTTTCCTTGTCATTATACAAACCATTTTTCTTTCTTGTTCCAATTTAAAACCGACTACTGGAAATACCGTAACTCCTAAATTAAAACTAGTCAGCACTATTGAAATTCCTTTTGATAAAACTTTTCAAGACACTAAGGTGGGCGGCCTATCAGGAATAGATTATGATAAAAAAAAGGATCTTTACTATCTCATGAGTGACGACAGATCCGTATTTAATGACTCCAGGTTTTATACCGTAAAAATTCGTCTAGTCGAAAATAAATTGGAAACCGTAGATTTTACAAATGTCATTACTTTAAAAGATGTAGCGGGAAAAAAGTATGATAATTGGAATACAAGCCCAACAACCTCTGCCGATCCAGAAGACATCCGATTTAATCCTAAAACAAATTCCTTGGTTTGGAGTAGCGAAGGAGCCCGCGTACTAACAATTGACAAAAATGTTCTGCAAAATCCGTGGATTAATTTTATTGATTTAAAAGGAAATTTTCAAGGCGAAGTTAAATTGCCTGCGAATTTAGAAATGCAGAAAGAAAACAAAGGACCTAGAAATAATGGAACATTAGAAGGGATAAGTTTTGATAAAAATTACAAAAACATTTATACCAATATTGAAGAGCCGCTTTTTGAAGATGGCAACCAAGCCAACACCAGCAAAGGAGGCTTGATCAGATTGTATAAATTTGATGCCAAAACAAAAGAGAACACTGCCCAATACGGGTACCAACTAGAACCAATTGCATTTGAGCCCAATCCTAAAGAGGCTTTTGCCGTAAATGGGGTTTCGGCAATTCAGTATTATGCAAAAAATCAATTGCTTGTGGTGGAACGCTCCTACTCTACCGGTACACAAGCCTGCACGGTAAAAGTGTTTTTGTGTGATTTGAAAAAAGCGACTAGTGTTAAAAATTACAACTCCTTACAAAACCAGAAATTGGAATTAGCTTCTAAAAAATTAATTCTAAACATGGATGATTTGGGAATTTTTATCGATAATATCGAAGGCCTTACTTTTGGACCAAAATTGTCCAACGGACATCGTTCGCTAGTATTTATTTCGGATAATAATTTCTCTGAGAAGCAAAAAACTCAAGTATTAGTTTTTGAATTGCAGGAATAGTAACGTCATTGTACTTTTGAAAACACAGTCTTATTTTTTGATTTACATCAAAAATACTATCGGCTAATTGTCATTCCGACAAAGGAGGAATCTCACAGTATTGAGGAATAGTTTTCATAATATACCTCCTTCTTAGGAAAGACAAACTGAGTACTGGAATTAGCAATTAAGTCCACTAAACTTCCGACAACCACATCTCCCGTAGCCCAGATTATAATGAAAAGCTTTTTGCGAAAGCCGTTTTGGTTTTTCTTGTTGTTGCAGAGCGACCAAAGGAAGCTCCTGCGGGAACATTAGAAAAACAAACGGGTTCGCAAAAACTTGCAATGAAAAGCTGGATATAGCTCCTGAAATTCGTACTTTTGCAGTTGAACTACAACGTTTTCGATATGAATACTACTATAGAAAGCAATCCGCTACTAGACCGATTGCCAAAACATTTAAAGCAATTTATTAAACCTCAAGATTATAGCGATTACACGCCTATAAATCAAGCGGTTTGGCGTTATGTGATGCGCAAAAATGTGGATTATCTTTCGAAAGTGGCGCATAGTTCTTACCTAGAAGGATTGAAGAAAACGGGAATCGAAATTGATAACATCCCCAGTATGTACGGTATGAACCGCATTTTGACCGAAATAGGTTGGGCAGCAGTTGCTGTTGACGGATTTATTCCGCCAAATGCTTTTATGGAATTTCAGGCGTATAATGTACTTGTCATAGCTTCAGATATTCGTCAGCTTGAACATATTGAATACACACCCGCACCGGATATTATTCACGAAGGCGCTGGTCATGCGCCCATTATTGCGAACCCGGAATACGCGGAATACTTGCGCCGTTTTGGAGAAATAGGCTGTAAAGCAATCTCGTCTCATAAGGATTACGAAATGTATGAAGCCATCAGACTGCTTTCAATCTTGAAAGAAGCCGAAGATACGCCACAAGCGGATATCGATGCTGCCGAAAAAGCAGTGGAAGATTTGCAGAACAACATGGGGGAATTATCGGAAATGGCTCAAATTAGAAACCTGCACTGGTGGACTGTAGAATATGGTTTGATTGGTACCATTGAAAACCCTAAAATTTATGGCGCCGGCTTGCTTTCATCAATTGGCGAAAGCGCCTGGTGTATGACGGACAACGTGAAGAAAATTCCTTACGATATATCGGCAGCGAATCAGAGTTTTGATATCACGAAGCTACAGCCTCAACTTTATGTCACTCCAGATTTTGCTTATTTAAGTTTAGTCTTGGAAGAATTTGCCAATAAAATGGCGTTGCGAACAGGCGGATTGTCTGGAATTAACAAATTAATCCACTCGAACGCTTTGGGAACAATTGAATTGAGTACGGGTATTCAAATATCAGGCGTTTTCACCAATGTTATTGAAGCCGAAGGAAAACCAGTATATATCCAAACAACAGGTAAAACGGCTTTATCTTACCGAGAAAAAGAACTAGTAGGTCATGGAACCATCAAACATCCGGAAGGTTTTGGAAGTCCTATTGGGAAACTGAAAGGCATCAATCTTGCGATTGAAGATATGAGTCCAAGAGATTTAAACGCCTATTCTATCACAGAAAACAAAACCGTTACCCTAGAATTTGAAGGAGATATTACCGTAAAAGGGGAAATTATTACTGGCTCTAGAAACCTGCATGGCGAAATTATTTTAATCAGTTTAAAAAATTGTACAGTCACTCATGGAGAGACAATTTTGTTTCAACCAGAATGGGGAAACTACGATATGGCGATAGGTAAAAAAGTGGTTTCGGCATTTTCAGGACCTGCTGATGTGAAAAGTTTTGATTTAATTACGCATATGCCTTCCAGCAAAACGATTAAAGCAAAGCATACTGCAGAACGCGATGATTTAGAATTATTATATCATACTGTTAGAAGAATTAGAGAAACAAAAGACACAACAGCATCTTTGGATCCTATTTTTCAAAAGCTTAAAACAGATCATCCAAATGACTGGTTATTGGCTATTGAAATCACAGAATTTCTAAAAAATAGAAATGAACCTCAACTGCTGGAAGAAGTTTTAAATTATCTTGAAAGTTTAAAACACCAAAGACCCGAAGTAGCGCATTTGATTGCCGGCGGTTTGGATTTGATTTTTGATAAAGAAAAAGCGTAGTTCATTACAGAAATACTTATATAAAAAAACGTATCTGATCAGATACGTTTTTTTATACACTACAATTTTATTTTCTGTCCAAAGTCTTTCTCGCTTTGAATAACTGTTCCTTCATATTGCAATTTCCATCCCATCGTATTAGTGAGTATCAATATTTTGGATAATTCACTAATCAATCGATTCTGAGCATTTGTTTTCAAGCTTGATTTTTCAATTTTCTTAGCCAAATTCGCTTTTACTGATTTGTTTATTTTATTGTAATCATCCCCCGTAAAAGGATTCAATTTACTTTGTTCCACATTATAAAATTGAATATCTGGGCTAATTTTTATCTCTTCTTTTGGAATACTAATAATTGTGATGGTTTTGTTTTTTTCATCTATATCGTATTTCATTTTGTGCAAATCATAGGCAACTGTCACATCAGCATTTACAATAACTAATGCTTTTTTCTCAAAAGACAGCATGTCCAATAAATATTTTTGCTGATTTTTATAGGTAATGACTTCTGAAAAATGTCCTTCAGTAACCACTAGTTTACCCACGTTTAGAATTTGTTGCTGAATGAGATTTGTGTTATAGGTGATATCTTCGTCATCATTTTTTTTAAAATCACAAAATTTGAATAATAAAAATATTCCGAAAATCACTCCTATTCCGATAAGTATTCTTTTAAGCATAATTAAAATTTCATGAATGAATATTGAGATTCCAATTTAGTGATTTTTTCTCTGACTTTGGCCTCAAACTTTGAATGACTTTCAGAATCTGGGTTAAAAGGTTTGTGTGCAAGACTTTTTTGAAGACTTTCCACTTCATCGATTGTTGAGAAAGCAGTTTCCGAAATCGTCGTTTCCTTAAAACGTTTCCAAATATAGTCTATTGCCACTTGGCTAGGATGCAACATATCTTCGGCATAAAATCGATAATCGCGTAGTTCATCCATCATGATCTCGTAGCTGGGAAAGTAAGCCCCCTCCGCCCCCGAAGGGGGAACTTGCAAAGCACTGAACAAAGCCGAAATTAAATTTGCTTTGCTTACTTGATTTTCGACAAAACCATCCTTGATGTGTCTTACTGGCGAAACCGTGAAAATAATGTTGCAATTAGGATTTACAGCATAAATTAATTTTACTGCATTTTTAATACTTTTTTTTATTTCTTCAACAGAAAGCAATTCTTTATTGAACAACTTTTGTGGCACTTTATGGCAATTGGCTACAATAGAATTGCTTTCTATACTTTTATACACCCAAGAAGTTCCGTAAGTGACAATGATGTGTGAAGCTTGTTCTAATTGCTGTTTTGTTGATTCGATTATTGTGTTTAATGATTTTAATAATTCATCCTTATTTGAATTACTCAAATCTGAATGCGCATCAAAACAATGCCAACGTTCATTGTAAAAAAAAACATCGTTATCTGTGAATTGCTTTCCAGAAACTGCAAAATCAATTAGCTTTTCAATCGCTAACGGATGGAATAAAATTCCAAATGGATTACAACTATTTTGAAATTTAAAATAGTCTAATTTCTCGGACATATTTACCGCAAAGCAAGAACCCAAAGACACAATTTTTGAATTGTAATCAATGGGATAATTACTTTTAGAAATGGGAATTGGAGTTCTGAATTGCATTGCTATTTTATTTACTACAAATTTGAATAATTTTAGCGAATTAAAAGGGATTTAATTCTTTTTTCATTGGTATTAAAAAACCCTTTCATCGTCTTATACGCTGAAAGGGTTGTTGCAAAAACAGCTATTTTATTAGTAAAAATATTCCGATTTTAAGTAACCCGAATTACCATTAGCATTTTCAGTGATTTGCTCCGTAGGATAACCGTCTGAATCATATTTGAAACTACATTTATAAAAAGTAGCTGAAGAAATGATCTGGTCGCCGTTAGTAACACGCGTCATCTCTGTAATTATTAGACTATTATTTGATGAGATTGTTTGATTTTGATCTAATAGCTTTTTGTATCCCGTTATACTATACAGCGGATTATTTTTAGCATCATAATCAAAACTTATGCTGTAATTTGAAGTGACTCCAACTGCTGTATTGTCTAAAATTCTTTCGTCTTTGATTAAATTATCATTTTCAAAATACAATGTTCCATGGTATACTTTTACTTCTTGGTTCCCAGAACCAATCGAAAAATTTTCATAAGAAACCGTTTTATCTGATTTATGAATGTATTTAAATCTATAATTTCCCAAAGATACAACTTCAACTAATTTGCCCTCAAGGTACGTGTAATCAATAGTCTCCAGAAGCTGATTTGTTTTATTTAACTGTACAATTTTCGTAATTAAACCATCCGTATAAGTAAAATCCTTACGCTTCTTGGCACCGTCCATATTAACTATTTCATTTCCATTATAAGTAAACAAAGTTGTTTCTGATGTACCGCCCTCTGAAGTCTCAACGACTTTCTTTAGCAATTTTAAACTGTCGTCATTATCGTTTGAACACGAATAAAGTGCCAACACAAAAACTGATAATAACCAAAATATGTTTTTTGTTTTTTTCATTATAATAAATAAATCGATTCACCTTTTCAAACCTTCAGGTGTAACATGAATCAAACCTAGATAAATAAACTAAAAGCGACAATATTCATCGTTGCAATCCCTATAATTCGGTTAAACTACTATTTCCAAACCTCCCTTAACACTATGTGAAGACCTCATGAATAGTGCGTTCCGCAAAAAAACAAAACCCTTTTAGAACTTATGCTCTAAAAGGGTTTCTACGATAAAAAATAAATGTGTTCTACTTTACAAATTCAATTGCTTTTTCTAAGGCTTGCTGAATTCCTGCAACATTTTTCCCTCCTGCTGTAGCAAAAAACGGTTGTCCTCCCCCGCCTCCTTGGATAAATTTACCCAATTCGCGTACTACTGTACCTGCATTCAGGTTTTTCTCAGCAACCACTTCTTTTGAGATGTAACAGGTTAGCATTGGTTTATCTCCCGAAGCTTCGGGATTCACTGTAGCCAAAACCAAGAACAGGTTAGTCCCTAAATTCCCTAATTCATACGCCAAATCTTTTACTCCGTCCGGGTTCAAATCAACTTGTTTTGCCAAGAATTGAACGCCGTTTATTTCCTGTATTTCAGCAATTAAACTTGCTTTCAAATTTTTAACTTTGTCTTTTACCAAAGCCTCAATTTGTTTAGAAAGTTTGGCATTTTCTTCTTGCATCGACTGAACGGCTTTCAAAATATCCTGAGGATTTTTCAAAGCTACTTTTACTTCATTCAATATATCTTCCTGAGAAGCAAAAAATGCTTTTACCGCATCGCTTGTAATCGCTTCAATACGGCGAATTCCCGCAGCAACAGCTCCTTCAGAAACAATCTTGAAATGCCAGATTTCAGCGGTGTTTTTCACGTGGATTCCTCCGCATAATTCCATGCTTTCGCCGAATTTAATCGCACGAACGTGATCTCCATATTTCTCTCCGAATAATGCCATTGCACCTTCTGCTACTGCTTGGGCAAAAGGAATATCTCTTCTCTCAATTAATGGTAATTGTTCTTGTATTCTTGCATTTACAAAATCTTCGACTTGTTGCAATTCGGTTTCCGTCATTTTAGCAAAATGCGAAAAGTCAAAACGCAAATAATTTGGATTCACCAAGGAACCTTTTTGTTCTACGTGCGTTCCTAAAATACTTCTCAAGGCTTGGTGCATTAAATGCGTAGCCGAGTGATTTCTTGAAGTTGAAGTTCTTAAATTAGTGTTCACTTTTGCCACAAAACTAGCTTCAACATTCTCTGGAAGTTGTTTTGCAAAATGCAGAATTAGGTTATTTTCTTTTTTGGTGTCGATGATATCAATAGTCTCATTTGCAGAAACCAAAGTACCTTTATCACCCACTTGCCCTCCTCCTTCCGGATAGAATGGTGTATTATCTAAAACGATTTGGTATAAAATCCCGTCTTTTTTACTATCAATTTTACGAATTCTTGTGATTTTTACTTCATTTTCGGTTTGGTCGTAACCCACGAATGTTTCCACATTTCCGTCCCGAAGTCTCGGGATCAAAACCGACCAATCTTCCGTAGAAACTTCAGATGCGGCGCGAGAACGCGCTTTTTGCGCTTGCATGGAAGCGTCAAATTCGGCTTCGTTGAAAGACATTCCTTTTTCTTTCAAGATTAAGGCTGTCAGATCTTTTGGAAAACCGAAAGTATCGTATAATTCGAATGCTTTAGCTCCTGAAACTTCAGTACCTGTTGTTTTAGAAACCACGTTGTCCAATAATTGCAAGCCTTGATCTAATGTTCTCAAAAAAGAAGCTTCTTCTTCGCGAATTACATTGGTTACAAAAGCTTCCTGCGATTTGATTTCCGGGAAGAATTCTCCCATTTGATTGGCTAAAACTGCTACCAATTGATTGATGAAAGGTTCTTTGGTATTCAAGAACGTAAATCCGTAACGAATCGCACGACGCAAAATTCTACGAATTACATAACCAGCACCGGTGTTTGATGGCAATTGACCGTCAGCAATAGCAAAAGCCACTGCTCGAACATGATCCACAATTACACGAATGGCAATGTTGGTTTGATTTTGTTCCTCGCTTACATTCAACACTTCATTGGATGTATATTTTGTTCCCGTAATTTGTTCGACTTTTTCAATAAGTGGCGTAAAAACATCGGTGTCATAGTTTGATGTTTTGCCTTGCAATGCCATACACAAACGCTCAAACCCCATTCCGGTATCCACGTGTTGCGCAGGCAATTTTTCAAGAGAACCATCGGCTTTACGGTTGAATTCCATAAATACGTTGTTCCAAATTTCAACAACTTGCGGATGATCGTTGTTGACTAAACTTTTTCCTGAAACTAGTGCTTTTTCTTCTGCAGAACGAATGTCAACGTGTATTTCTGAACATGGACCGCAAGGACCTTGATCGCCCATTTCCCAGAAATTGTCTTTTTTATTTCCAAGAATGATTCGGTCTTCATCTAAAAGTTCCTTCCAAATATCCCACGCTTCTTGATCGAAGGGTACATTTTCCTCCGGGTTTCCTTCAAAAACAGAAACGTATAGGTTTTCTTTTGGAATTTTATACACTTCAGTTAATAATTGCCAAGCCCAGTTGATGGCTTCTTTTTTGAAATAATCACCAAATGACCAGTTTCCAAGCATTTCGAACATGGTGTGGTGATAGGTATCAAAACCTACATCTTCTAGGTCGTTATGTTTTCCTGAAACACGAAGACATTTTTGTGTATCGGCAATTCTATTGCTTTTTGGCGTGGCATTCCCAAGGAAATATTCTTTGAACTGCGCCATTCCAGAGTTGTTGAACATCAGGGTTGGATCATCTTTTAGAACTATGGGTGCTGAAGGAACAATTAAGTGCCCTTTTGATGCGAAAAAATCCAGAAATTGTTTACGTACGTCTTGTGATTTCATTTTTATTGTTTGTTCGGTTATTTGTTAATTTGGTTAATCGGCTGCATCGCATAAACGAATAACCAAATCAACGAATCAACATTTTTTTGCCCCAGATACTAGTGAAAAGCTTCGCGGTTTTGAAATTTATTTTTTCTTGAGATGGCAGAGCGACCGAAGGAAGCTCCTGCTGGCTCATTAGAAAAAAAGATTTCAATACGAGAACTTGCAACGAATAGCTGGAATAGGCACATTATTATATTTATTCCTTAAAAAAGAGCAGAACAAATGAAACATTTATTAAATTTGTTCGACTAACCTTTTACTAGGTGCAAAAATAGGGTATTTTAAATCATGGCGAAAGTAAAATATTATTACGATTCCGAAAATCTAGCATACCGAAAAATAAAAATAAGAAAAAGAAAGAAATTTGGCGTTGCAGCTCTATTTCTTATAGCATCAGCATTGTTTGGATTTTTATGTTTCATTGTATTATTGAACACTCCTTATTTTGAAACACCAAAAGATCGTTTGCAAGCGCGTGAAATTGAAAATTTGAAATTAAATTATTCCATTGTAAATAAAAAAATGGATCAGGTAGATGATGTTATCGAAGCTATTGAAGACCGGGACAATAATATATACCGGGTTTATTTTAATGCTAAACCAATTCCTGCTGAAGAAAGAAAGGCAGGTTTCAGTAAAATCAATCGGTACAAAGCGTTGGAAGGATATGACAATTCTCAGTTGGTAATCAATACCACCAAAAGAGTTGATGTGCTGAGCAAGGAGCTAGCCATCCAGTCTAAATCACTGGATTATATTTTGAAATTGGCTAAAGCAAAAGATAAATTATTAGCTGCTATTCCTGCTATTCAACCCGTAAGGAATGAGAATTTGAAAAGTTTAGCCTCCGGTTTTGGTTATCGAACGGATCCTTTTACTAAGGTAAGAAAGATGCATGAAGGCATGGATTTTTCTGCAAAAATAGGAACTCCAATTTATGCAACTGGTGATGGAGTTGTTGAAAAAGCAGACAATACAGCATCAGGATACGGAAATCATATTTTACTAAGGCACGGTTACGGTTATGAAACATTATATGCCCATTTAAGTAAATACAATTGTAGAGCCGGCCAAAGGATAAAACGTGGCGATGTTATAGGATATGTAGGGAGTACCGGAAGGTCTGAAGGTCCTCATTTACATTATGAAGTGCACAAAGATGAGAAAGTGGTGAATCCGCTTAATTTTTATTATGGCAATATTTCTGCGATTGAGTATGTTGCGATATCAAAATTAGCAAACCAAGAAAATCAATCATTAGACTAATACAAAAATAGTATTCAGTGTTCGGTTCGCAGTTTTCAGATAAAAGATCATAAAATAGTATTCAGTGACTATTCAACTTGACAAAAAATAAAAATAATATGCATATTGAACTTTCTAAAGACAAAAGATATTACAGCATTGGCGAAGTAGCTAAAGCATTTGATGTGAATGCATCGCTTATCCGTTTTTGGGATAATGAATTTGACATTTTAAAACCTAAAAAAAACGCCAAAGGCAACAGAATGTTCACGCCCGAAGACGTAACGAATTTACAACTCATCTTTCATTTAGTGAAGGAAAGAGGTTTTACGCTGGAAGGTGCCAAAACACATTTGAAAGAAGGACAGAAAAAAACCTTGGATAAATTTGAAATTATACGCAAACTAGAAACAATAAGAACACAATTAACAAATATTAAAAATCAACTTTAAAATTAAATAAACATGAAAAGATTTTTGCCTTGGATTATCGTAGCAGTTGTTATCATTGGAATTTACAGCTGGGTTAAAGGAATTAACAATACTGCTGTTGCATTAAATCAAACCGTTGAGCAATCTTGGGGAGACGTACAGACTGCTTACCAACGAAGAAACGACCTTATTGGTAATTTAGTAAATACCGTAAAAGGAGCCGCCGAATTTGAAAAAAGCACTTTAACAGCTGTAATTGAAGCCCGTGCCAAAGCAACTTCAACAACTGTTGACCCAACGAATATTACACCGGAAAAATTAGCCGAATTCAATAAAGCACAAAGTGGCGTAAGCAGTTCTTTGTCTAGATTATTAGTAACCGTAGAGCAATATCCTGATTTGAAAGCCAATCAGAATTTCTTGAAACTACAAGATGAATTAGCTAGTACGGAAAATCAAATTCTTACCGCTAGAACACGTTTTAACGAGGCAGTAAAACCATACAACTCTCACATTAAAACGTTTCCAAATAGCTTGTTTGCTGGTATGTTTGGTTTCAAAGAAAAAGCATATTTCAATTCTGTTGAAGGAGCTGATAAACCTGTTGAAGTAAAATTCTAAAAACGATTTCAGATTTTCGATTAACGATTTTTGATTGTAGAATATACTGCAATCAAAAATCGTTAATCTTCATTTAAAAATTTTTCCCATGTCAAAAGTAGAAGATTTTTTAACCAAAGAAGAAGAACAAGCCGTTGTGGAAGCTATTCGCATGGCCGAAAAAAATACTTCTGGCGAGATTAGGGTACATATAGAAAAAACAACTTCCAAAGTTCCGTTCGACAGGGCTTTGGAAGTATTTAATGAATTGAAAATGAACGAAACGCAACTTAAAAACGGTGTTTTATTATATTTTGCCGTTGCTGACAAAAAATTTGTGATTTGCGGAGACAAAGGCATCGATGATGTTGTTGCAAATGATTTTTGGGATACTACCAAAGATGTGATGGCTACACAATTCAAAAAAGACAATTTCAAACAAGGGCTTATTGATGGCATTTTGATGGCAGGAGAACAATTGAAAAAACATTTTCCATGGTCAGCAGATGACAACAATGAATTATCAAACGAAATATCTAAAGGATAATGATTTTACTAAAAAAGAATTCCCCAATCGTCCTACAACTACTCGTTTGTTTTTTATTTACACAAATTAGTTTTGCCCAATTTACAATTCCTGAAAAACCAAGTTTGCAAACTTCTGTCTATGATTATGCGAATGTATTAAGCGCGACCGAAAAAACGCAATTAGAAGAAAAACTCATTAAATATTCCGATTCCACCACTACTCAAATTGTGATTGTTACCATAGAAAGTCTCAAAAACGAAGATGTTAGCCAGCTAGCGACTAAATGGGGACAAACCTGGGGTATTGGAGGAACCGCAAAAGACGACAATGGTGTAATTATTTTATTGGCTAAAGCCGAAAGAAAAATAGCTATAAATCCAGGTTATGGATTAGAAGATCGATTGACGGCAGGAATTGGAGGCGAAATAATTAGAAATATCATCATTCCCGAATTTAAAGCAGGAAGTTACTACAGCGGACTTGACAAAGGTACCGATGCCATAATAAATGTTTTCAAAGGCAAATACAAAGGCGAAAGAAAACAAACCAAACAAGATAAAGGATTCCCGATCTTACCTTTCATTGTTATTATCGTTATTATCTTAATTCTAATTTCCAAAAACAGAAGAGGCGGTGGCGGAAATTCCGGCAATTCAGGAGGAGGTCCGAGTTTACTGGATATAATATTACTGAGCAGTCTCGGCAGAAATAGCGGTGGCGGAGGTTTTGGTGGTTCATCTGGAGGCGGATTTGGCGGCGGAGGCGGCGGTTTTGGTGGTGGATTTGGTGGCGGAGGATTCTCTGGTGGTGGTTCCAGTGGCGATTGGTAACAAATATATTTTACAATTACAATCTTAAATAAAAAGCTGCAAGTTGCAGCTTTTTTTGTTCGAGACTTTCTAACTATTGTACAGGGAATTTCTTTTTCATATTGGCGATATCAGTTCAAAAAATAAATACATACCATTTTATATAAATTCATCATTCTTGAAATTTACATAAATATACATTGATTATGAATACTTTAACTCTATTTTAATCAAACTTAATGTAACTTTAATAGAAAAAGCCATGAAAAATTCTGCAATTAAACTCGTGTGGTTTACCACTTTATATGTTTTTATTTTTGCTGGTTTATGTCAAACTAATGTTTCTTTGCCGGTAATAATGACCTTGTATTGCATTGGTATACCATTAATCTTGTTTATGATATATACCGTTTTACATGATGATTACAGAACAGTAAAAACTTTTAAGGATTGGTATGAGGATCATCCAATGGAAACTTTAGAAGAAGAAGAAGAAAGCTAATCGTTCGAATCCATCTTAATTTAAAAAAATCCCCATTGCTCGGGATTTTCTATTCATATGAATTTCTGATTTAAATTTTCATCAGCTACTATTAAAATTTATCTCACTTTGCTTTTCAAAACAAACCGGTGTAACAATTTAGGAAAAAATCGCTTCAAATAAACACCAAAAACTTCTTTTCCACCGATGTAAGCTTCAAACTTTGTAGATTCAACGGCATTGATTAATTTTTTAGCAAAAACAGCCACTGGCATACCATTTAAAGTAGCTTCATCATCGATATTTTGCTTCGATCCATTGGCAGTAAGAGCATTTATAGCTACATTAGTTTGAATAAATCCAGGACAAATTAGGGTGACATTGATACTGTCTTTTTGATGTTCCATCCGCAGTACGTCAAAAAAACCATGCAAGGCATGTTTCGCACCACAATAACCGGAACGATATGGAGAACCAAACTTTCCCATTAAGCTGGTTATGGTTACAAAATGTCCTTCTCTATTTTTGATAAAATGGGGCAACAAAGCCTTTGTTAAAGCAATAGTTCCCAGATAATCTACTTCAATCAGTTTTTTATCCACTTCAAAATCAGTTTCCGCTAAAAGTGAACGTTGACTTACTCCACCGTTATTTACAAGAACGTCAATTTTTCCGAAAGCAGAAATAGCACTTTCAACATGTTTTTTGGCATCATCAAAATCAGTTAAATCAAAAGGCAGGAGAACTACTGATGCATTTACACACCGAGATTTTACCCTTTCCAAATTTTCAATATTTCGTGCAGACAAAATGAGCTTGCAGTCTCTCTTGCTAAGTTCATAAGCCAAAGCTTCCCCTATCCCGCTTGAAGCTCCAGTAATCCAAACTACTTTACCATTTATTGATTTCATTTTTTTATAAAAATAAAAAAAGTTTACCGAGTTTTTGCAAACTCAATAAACTTTATAATAGAACAGCGGAAATAAAAATTACTTCTCTCTGATATAAATATCGATTGGCACTCCTGAAAAGTCCCAGTTTTCTCTAATTTTATTTTCCAGATAACGTTTGTAAGGTTCTTTTACATATTGTGGCATATTGGCAAAAAATACAAACTGAGGCGTTGGTGTGGGCAACTGCATACAATATTTAATTTTCACATACTTTCCTTTGGTTGCGGGTGGTGGATAGGCTTCAATCACTTTCAACATAAATTCATTGAATTTTGAAGTTGCAATGCGTTGTTGTCTATTTTCGAAAACTTTTACTGTTGCTTCTAATGCTTTTAATAAACGTTGTTTTGTTAAAGCAGAAACAAAAAGAATAGGCACATCCGTAAATGGCATTAATTCTTCTCTAATTTTTTCTTCATAATCACGGGTTGACATCGTTTCTTTTTCGACTAAATCCCATTTATTAACTAAAATCACAACCCCTTTTCTGTTTTTTTCAGCCAACCAAAAAATACTTTGATCCTGCCCTTCAAATCCACGTGTTGCATCAATAATCAAGATACAAATATCAGCATGTTCAATCGCACGTACTGAACGCATTACTGAATAAAACTCTAAATCTTCTTTTACCTTTGCTTTACGACGAATTCCAGCAGTATCAACCAAGTTGAATTCGAAACCAAAACGGTCAAATTTTGTATCAATAGAATCACGAGTAGTACCCGCAATGTCAGTAACAATGTAACGCTCTTTACCAATTAAAGCATTGATAAAACTTGATTTTCCAGCATTAGGACGACCTACAACTGCAAAACGAGGCAATACAATTTCTTCTTGAGTTGGCTCTGGTTTTACAGGAAAAGCATCAATTAATGCATCCAATAAATCGCCTGTTCCACTTCCAGAAATACTTGCAAAAGTATAATATTCACCTAAACCCAAATTATAAAACTCAATTGCATCTTTCTCACGCATCGCATTATCCACCTTATTTACAGCAAGTAAAACCGGCTTAGTCACTTTACGCAACAATCTTGCAACAGCATCATCCATTGGAGTAATACCTTCTTCAACATCAACCACAAATATGATTACATCCGCTTCATCAATAGCAAGTTCTACTTGTTTACGGATTTCTGCTTCAAAAACGTCATCCGATCCACGAACATATCCTCCCGTATCAATTACAGAAAATTCTTTTCCGTTCCACTCACTTTTCCCGTAGTTTCTATCACGGGTAACTCCCGAAACTGAATCTACAATCGCTTCTCTTCTTTGTATCAATCGATTAAAAAGCGTCGATTTTCCTACGTTTGGCCTTCCTACAATGGCAACTATGTTGTTCATAATCCTTAATTCAAATATTTTGCAAAGGTAGGGTTAAATAACTTGAATATCAATATTTTTAATATATTAGCAATACCAAAATTTTTCTAACCAAATAAAATTAATCTTATGGATATTAATAATGAAATTAGCCTTCGTTTACGTTTTCATAAAGATATTCCGGAAAATGCAGATGTATTACGCCAAAAATTTGCTAATTATACCCAAATAAAATCCAATGATTATTTCGTAAAAATACGAGGGTACCACATTTGGTTGAACCTAAAAGGCCCACAAAAAAAATATTACTCGCCTCACTTACATCTTGAATTAGAACCCACAAGCCCCACAGAAACAAACATCAGAGGTTTATTTGGACCAGACCCAAACTTGTGGACGTTTTTTATGTTTCTTCATTTTATTACTGCTGGAATATTTTTAATTTTTGGCGGAATCGCCTACTCCAATTACATCTTAACATTCGACACTACTTTCGATTTCATCGTTATGATTCTAATGGTTATCGTTTGGTTTCTGTTGTACTTCATCGCCACACAAATCAGAAGAAATGGCAACAACCAAATGAAATATTTAGAAGATTTATACAAAGAAATATTAAATTCTTAGCAGCTAATCCAGCTCTTCATTGCAACTCCTCACCAGAAGTTGTGTCTTTCTAAGCCGCAAAAAGAGCTTTCGTTGATAGCTTTTTCACGACAAGAAAAACGACAACTTCTGGCTGCGGGGTTTTCATTTCTATCTGGGCTAAAAAAAAATCAATATCGGAAAACAAATTCCAATATTGATTTTATATTTTTTTTTTAAAGTTCCATTCAAATTTTAAAAAAATCCAAACCCCTTTTCAATCGTTTTAACTAAAAATGAATCGGATTAGAACAACGCAAAGCTTTTTAGAGCTACTGTCTTTACTGATTGTACCCAAAACGTTTCAACATATTGGTATTACTCCTCCAGTTTTTATTCACTTTCACTACAAGTTCTATGAATATTTGTTTACCAAAAAACTTCTCCAAATCAGCACGGGACTCGGTCCCTACTTTTTTCAAAGCAGCTCCTTTATGACCAATGATGATTCCTTTTTGGGTTTCACGTTCGACCATAATTAAAGAACGGATTCTAATGATGTTCTCATCTTCAAAAAATTCTTCGGTAACTATTTCTACTGCATATGGAATTTCTTTGCTGTAATTCAGCAAGATTTTCTCCCGAATGGTTTCGTTTACAAAGAAACGTTCCGGTTTATCGGTAAGTTGATCTTTTGGATAATAAGCTGGTGATTCCGGCAACAATTCTATTATTCTCCCAAAAACTTCAGGAACATTAAAATTCTGCAAGGCTGATATTGGGAAAATCTCAGCATTAGGAACCTTAGCTGCCCAAAAAGCAACTTGTTCCTCCAGTTGCACTTGGTTTGATGTATCAATTTTGTTCAATAAAAGAAGAACCGGAATTGTAGCGTGAATAATTTTATAAAAAAAAGCTTCATCTTTTAAATCTTGTTCGCCAATCTCGACCATGTAAATCAAAATATCAGCATCTTCAAAAGCCGACTTTACAAAATTCATCATGGATTCCTGCATTTCGTATGCTGGTTTGATGATTCCTGGTGTATCTGATAAGATTAATTGAAAATCTTCTCCGTTTACAATCCCAAGAATTCTATGACGAGTTGTTTGTGCTTTAGATGTAATGATTGACAATCGTTCCCCTACGAAGGCATTCATTAATGTTGACTTCCCAACGTTTGGATTTCCTATGATATTTACAAAACCTGCTTTATGTGACATTTTTATTATAATTTATTTTGCAAAGGTAGTTATATCAAGTCAATAGATGAAATAAAACATTTTATTAAATTTATGTTTGGGTTTCTTAAATATAGTTGTACATTTGCACCCGAAACAACGCGGGATAGAGCAGTAGGCAGCTCGTCGGGCTCATAACCCGAAGGTCACAGGTTCGAGTCCTGTTCCCGCTACTAAGTAGCCTTATTGAGATTACAAAACGCACATCGCGGGATAGAGCAGTAGGCAGCTCGTCGGGCTCATAACCCGAAGGTCACAGGTTCGAGTCCTGTTCCCGCTACTAAGACAAAGCTTCAGAGAAATCTGAGGCTTTTTTGTTTATATCATATAATTTATATGCTTTAATAAACTTGTAATTAAGCAAAGTGCTGTACAAATAGTAGTTGTTTTATTATCCAAAAAAAAAGCCTGTAAAGTAAACTTTACAGGCTTCAAACAACTAAATTAATTAAAACTTACTTAAAAAAAACTAAAATTATTAAAACTAATTACAATTAAACAGGGTATTTTCAACTTATGTTAATCTTCAGAAACGATAGCTTTATATTCACTATCATTTACATCTAATAAAACAGTAATTCCTTTATCATTTAACATCGTCATATTTAATGTATCTAATAGGACCAAGCTTTTAGAAACTAGTCCGTTGAACATATTGTAAGAAATATTCATTTCTTTCAGATTATTCAGCTTTTCCAACTCAACTGGAACTTCCCCATTCATTTTATTATCAAATAAACTAAGATTTTCAAGAGATTTTAAATTTGCCACTTCATGGCCCAATTCTCCGTTCAGTTTATTGCTATTTAAAAGTAATACCTTCAATGACTTCGCATTATAAAGTGAACTTGGTATTTGCCCCGTTAATCCATTATTAAACAAAGAAAGTATTTCTAAGTTTTTCAAATTCCCGATTTGCTGCGGCAATTCTCCGGAAAGGTCATTCATGTAAAGCTCTAATTGCTTTAATTTATATATTTCACAAACGGATTCTGGAATTGTCCCCGACAAATTATTAAACGAGATATTTAATGTGGTAAGATTTTTTAAATTCCCAACTAATGAAGGAACCGTACCAGAGATATGATTTTTATGCAAATCCAATTCTTCTAAATTCACTAAATTCACAATGTCATTTGGGATTTCTCCAACTAAATTATTATTTGCTAAATTTATTGAAACTACTTTTTCATCTTGTACTGTAACTCCATACCAACTAGATACGGGTTTTGTCAAATCCCATTTTGTAATCCACTGATTTCCATTTGTTTTTTCATACAACTTCACTAATGCATCTCTCTCAGTAACAGAAACATTCGCAAACATCGAAAAGGAAAACAAAACAGTTAAAAACAGAGTAGATAAATTTTTCATAAATTGAAATATTACTTTTGACACTTATAAACTTACACTCAATTTACTTCATCGGCAAATATAATCGATGAAATGCATCTAAATTTATATTCAAAACGTATATTTCCTACAAAAAAAATAATTTATTGTCGTTAATAATAAATTGTAAATTTGATTTATCAACCTCTAAAAAATTAATTTATGGAAATGAATTTTATAGCGCTATTAGTTGCGGCATTTTCAACACTTGTTGTTGGATTTATTTGGTACAACCCAAAAGTTTTTGGAACTATCTGGATGAAAGAATCAGGAATGACAGAAGAAAAGATGAAAGGAGGAAATATGCTAATGATATTTGGTGCTTCCTTTCTATACGCGTTTCTCATCAGTGTCATTCTTCAATACCTCACAATCCATCAAACAGGTGCTTTAGGCATGGTTGGCGGAGATGCCAGCATAGCTAAACCATCCTATGTCGCTTTTATGGCAGATTACGGAATGGCATTTAGAACCTTCAAACACGGTGTCTTACACGGTTTTATGGCTGGATTATTTTTAGCATTGCCGATTATTGGTACCAATGCATTGTTTGAAAGAAAAAGTTTTAAATATACTTTAGTAAACGGTGGCTTCTGGATTGTATGTTTTATGATTATGGGCGGAATTATTTGTGCATGGAAATAACAATAAAATATTTTAAAAAAAATCTCGCCTTATTTTTAAAATAAGACGAGATTTTTTTATTTGATTAGATCGATAGCTTTTGCCAAGTCAAAATCTTTTTCCGTAACTCCGTTAGCATCATGTGTATTCAATCGGATGTTAACCTTATTATATACGTTGAAAAGTTCCGGATGATGATTTCTTTTCTCGGCCATCAATCCTACTTGAACTATAAACCCCAGCGCTTGCGTGAAATCCGAAAATTTAAATTTCCTCTCGATCGCATTATCAATAAATTCCCAGTCTTTCAAGTCTTTTAATTGGGATTGAATTTCTTCATCAGTATACTTTTTCATAATTTTCTATTTAGTAGTTAAAGTTAGTTAATTTCAAATCATATAAAAATACTTTAACTTAATTAACTAAATTTGACAAATATTAAAATTCAATTTGAATCCATCTTTTTCCTATAAAATTTACGCCTCCACAGCTGAACTTCCAACAAACTGGGATGATCTAGCTACATCAACTATTTTTTTATCCAAAAAATACCTGCAAGTATTAGAAAAATCTTCTCCGGAAAATATGATTTGTCATTTTATAGGAATTTTCAAAAATGATCTTTTAGAAGGCATTGCTGTTTCTCAATTTTTAGATTTGAACAAACTAGAATCTTTTGGTGAACGTGATAAGTGCATTAAAACCGCAATGAGAAATTTTGCTTTCAAAAATTTCTCTTCCAATGTTTTACTGATTGGAAATAATATGCTGACTGGACAAAATGCTTTTGCTTTTTCAGATGAAATTGATAAAAAGGAAGCTATTAGAACATTGAAAACAGCTTCTTTAGCATTAAATGAATTATTTAGATCCAAAGGTAAAAAAACACACATCACTTCGTTTAAAGATTTTGATGAAGAGGAAATTAAAAACTTTGAAATTTCAGAGTTTAAAAATAATTATCAATTTTCTACGCAGCCCAACATGGTATTTACCATAAATGAAAATTGGAAATCAGAACAAGACTATATAGACTCGCTTTCAAAAAAATATAGAGATCAATTCAAAAGAGCTCGAAAAAAAGCGGATTTGATTGAAAAAAGAAAGTTGCATTTAGAAGACATCATCAAATACGAAGAAACTATTTACGATTTGTATTTTCATGTGGCAAAAAATGCTCCATTTAATACTTTTTTCCTTCCAAAGAATCACTTTAGAACCTTCAAGGAAATTTTTAAAGACAAGATTCTTTTTTATGGGTATTTTATCGACGGCAAATTGATAGGATTCAATACTTTAATCAAAAATGGTGAAGTAATGGATACTTATTTTTTGGGTTATGACGAAAGCATTCAACGTGAAAAAATGTTGTATTTAAATATGCTGTATGACATGATTGCCTATTCAATCAACAAAGGTTTTAAGGAAATTGTTTTCGCCAGAACTGCTCTTGAAATAAAGAGCTCAGTAGGTGCAAAACCAGTAAAAATGTTTGGATTTATAGAACATAGTAATGCATTGATTAATTCTTATATGCCTAAATTTTTCAAATATTTAGAACCCGAAACCATTTGGCAGGAACGAAATCCGTTTAAATAATTTCAAATAACAAATTACGGTATTGCTACTTTCATCTGTTTGTGCAAAATCTCAACATTGTATTCTGTTTCTGTACCACAATATTCGCCATCCATTTGAAAACTTACCGGGAAATTAGTTTTTATAAATGCTTGATTTGTTGATATTATCTCAACATCATTAGATTCAATTGGCATATTTCCTGTTACGATTTGCCCAAAAACATAAAGATCTAAATTTTTCAAAATTACTAATTCAAATTTTCCATCATTCATTTCTCCTTCAGGATTAATCACGACACCGGTACCATATTTTTTAGAATTGGCAATTACAATCATTCGTGCAACACAATTTATAGTTTCATCATTGGCAGTTATTGTCGCGGTAAAAGGTCCCTCGAAATCAATTAGCGTGTTTACGGCTTGCAAAGCATAACCCCATTTCCCACGAATTGTCGCATTTTCATAGTTTTTAATAAGTTCCGCATTAAGACCTAAATCACTCAAATGCAAACTAATTTTGTCATTTATAGTAATGACATCTATTTCCATAAAATCATTTTGAAATGCAATTTGAAGATTTTCTTCAAGAGTCAACATTAAATCTAAATCTACAGCTAGGCCATTGGCAGAGCCAGCAGGCAAGATTCCTAATATTACGTCCTCTTTTTGCAGCGCCTCCGAGACCATTTTAATAGTTCCATCCCCACCAGCAACAATAATTCTTTCTGGTTTATAACTTAGATAAAGCGCCTGAATGTTTATAATATCGTTTACTCCCGAAGTATTGTAAATCACAAGATTAAGATTTTCTTCCTCCGCAAAAGAAAATGCAGCATCAGTCAGTTCTGATTTATCCAGATCTCCTGAAATAGGATTTACAATCATTATGATATTCTTTCTCAAAATTTAGCTACATTTATTGGTTAAAAACATTTAATTTACAATACTTATCAAAAGTACAATAAATGAAGCCAATTTTAAAATTATATCGCGGGTATGCAAACGAGCAGGAATTAATTGTAATGGGACATGTTTTTAGACCAACGAGTGCAAAAGATTATAATTTTCAGAAAAAAAATTTTAAAAATGCCGCCTCCGTAATCCGGCTATTTAGAGTTAAAACACAAGCAAACGCTGATGTTTATTTAGAGCATAACAATGTGAAGATCCATACTAAAACTTTGAATGACGGCTATTTCAAATTTTGTGTGCCGTTAGACCAATTCACGAAATATGGCTGGATTGATTATTCAGTGAGTATTATTTACAAAAACGAAACAATAGTAACAACAGAAAGTTACATCCGTCCAAATAAAGGAAATTTAGGAATTATATCTGATATTGACGATACCTTTTTAGTGTCGAATACTGAAAATCCATTGATGAAATTATATATTTTATTATTTAAAAATATTGATAAGAGAAAAGTTTTTGAAGATGTTGTCCCTCATTACCAAGCATTGAGTTCAGCCGGAAGAAATAACAAAGAGGAACAAAATGCCTTTTTTTATGTTTCAAGTAGCGAATGGAATCTGTACCGCTTTATTGTGAAATTTACGGAAATTCATCAATTGCCAAGGGCTGTATTATTATTGAAGGATATTAAAACTAGTCTTACTGATTTCTTTATGACTGGAAGAGGCAACCATAATCATAAGTTTGACAAGATAAAACACATTCTGGAATTTTATCCAAATTTGGAATATGTGTTGTTGGGTGATGATTCGCAACATGATCCTTTTTTATACGAAGCTATTTGTAAAATATTTCCAGTCACCGTAAAAGCAGTTTATATTAGACAAACTGGAGAATATAAAAAAGAAAAAGTAGAGACTGTATTGAAAAATCTGGAGAGTTTGCAAGTATCGGTTTGTTATTTCAAAAATAGCAAAGAAGCCATTGCCCACTCAGAAATGATGGGATTGATTTAAAGAAAATCTTGTGTATTCCGATTTTTTTTTAGCCCGGATTGAAGTGGAAATCTTTTTAAGAAAAAAACTATTTTTTGCTGATTTTGCAGAGCGACCAGAGGGAGCTCCTGCAAGGTCTAACAAAAAAAGTTTTTTCCTTGAAAGATTGAAACGTAAAGCTGGATTGGCTACAAATTATCAATTTCTTCCTGAACCAATTCCCATTCCAACAATAATTTATCTAATTCTGCTTTTTTCTTGTTGTAAGCCATGAAAAATTTAGCGTCTTCGATATTTTTATCATAGTTTGAAGCCAACATTTTATCATCGTTTTGAATGTCTTTTTCCAATTGTTTGATTTGGCTTTCGACTTTACTCAACTTATTTTGCAGTGATTTCCCTTTTTTCTGATCTTCGTAGGAAGCTTTGTTGCTTTCTTTTGGCGCCGAAGCTTTTAGTGCATCCTTTTTCTCGACTTCACGCATATTTTCCATATTGCGTTGTTCCAAGAAATAATTGATATCGCCTAAATATTCTTTTATTTTTTGATCTTTGAATTCATACACCAAATTTGACATGCCTTGCAAGAAATCTCTATCGTGAGAAACCAACAGTAAAGTTCCGCCAAATTTTTGTAAAGCGGCTTTCAAAACATTTTTGGATTTAATGTCCAAGTGATTGGTTGGCTCATCCATCAACAAAACATTTATGGGCTGCAAAAGCAATTTACATAGCGCCAAACGGTTTCTTTCACCCCCAGAAAGGACTTTTACTTTTTTCTCTACATCATCGCCACGAAATAAGAATGAACCTAGCATATCGCGTACTTTGGAGCGATTGGTATCGGCAGCTGCATCCTCCATCGTTTGTAACAACGTAATTTCACCGTCTAAATATTCTGCTTGATTTTGTGCAAAATAACCCAATTGTACATTATGACCCAGCTTTATGCTTCCTTGATATTCAAATTCGTCAACTATTGCTTTTATAAACGTTGATTTTCCTTGTCCATTTTGTCCCACAAAAGCAATTTTGCTTCCACGTTCCACTAATAGATTAATATCTTTCAAGATGGTTTTGTCACCGTAGCTTTTAGTCACATTTTCGGCTTCCACAACTACTCTACCTGGTTCTTTTGAAACAGGAAACGTAATATTCATAACTGAGTTGTCATCTTCATCAACTTCAATGCGCTCTATTTTATCGAGTTTCTTAATCATCGATTGTGCCATGGAAGCTTTGGAAGCTTTGGCACGGAATTTCTCGATTAATTTTTCGGTTTCTTCAATTTTTTTAGCTTGATTTTTTTGTGTTGCCAATTGTTTTTCGCGAATTTCATGACGCAATTCTAAATATTCAGAATATGGTTTATTGAAATCGTACGCTTTACCAAGTGAAATTTCGATAGTTCTATTGGTCACATTATCCAAAAACATTTTATCGTGAGAAACAATCACCACAACTCCAGGATAATTGCGCAAGAAACTTTCTAACCAAATGATACTCTCGATATCCAGGTGATTCGTAGGCTCATCCAGCAACAAAACGTCATTGGCCTGCAATAATAATTTGGCTAATTCAATACGCATTCTCCAACCTCCAGAAAATGTCTCCGTTTGATTGTTGAACACCTCTCTTTTAAACCCCAATCCCAAAAGAATCTTCTCTGTGTCTCCAACATAATTATACCCACCTAATAATTCAAAACGATGTGTGTAGTCGGATAAATCTTCAATTATTTGGCTGTATTCCTCACTTTCATAATCAGTACGAGTCACAAGCAAATGGTTGATTTCTGCCAGTTTTTTTTCTACAATTTTAATATCTGTAAAAGCTTCATACGCTTCTTCAAGAACGGTCCTTCCTTGCTCAAAATCAATATCTTGGCGCAAGAATCCCATTCGAACTTCTTTCTCTTGAGCGATGCTTCCCGAGTCAGGAGCAAAATCCTTTGCTAAAATTTTAAGCATGGTGGATTTTCCAGCACCGTTTTTACCTACGAGACCAACACGGTCTCCAGCACCTAAACGAAAGGTAACTTCTTCAAATAAATAAGAACCGCCAAACGAAACAGATAGATTGTGTATATTGAGCATAATTTGTGATAATGTTACATCGGTAGGGTTTCAAAAACTGTACCTTTGTTAAAAATTTTTGCAAATGTTAAAAAAAGGATCCAAACTAAATAGTATTTTAACAGGAAGTTGTCCTAAATGTCAGAATGAGAGTATGTATTTGGATAAAAATCCGTTACATCTGAGTAAGATTTTAAAAATGCATGAAAATTGTAGCCATTGTGGCTTTAAATATCAAATTGAACCTTCGTTTTTTTATGGTGCAATGTATGTGAGTTACGGATTAAATGTTGCCATTGGAACTGCCGCTTTCATAATCTCCTACGTAATCTTTAATTCCGACATAAAAGTAGCATTTATCTCAATCATCGTCTCCCTTATCGTTTTATTCCCTTTTGTGTTACGATGGTCTAGGAATATTTACATCAATATGTTTGTTTCTTACGACCCTAAAAGTGGTTTGAAATAATATTATTTTTTGACTTTATTTAAAAACCTTTTTATATCAATCACAATATCTAAAGGTTTTTGAAATTCAATAAATTCAAATAAAGCTTTGGCCATTGAAGGTCCCAGCATAACACCTCTTGTGCCCAAACCATTAAGTAGGTGTACTGTCTTGTAATCTTGATGAGTTCCAACCAATGGTCTTCTGTCTTTGACAGTGGGCCGGACTCCAGCAAAATGAGCTACAATTTCAAATTCACATGCGATAATTTCTTTTATTCTTTCGATTAATTCTGTTTTTCCTTCTTCAGTAGGTAAATCTGTTTTATCTTTCCAATTGTAGGTTGCGCCAACTTTGAACAAATCATTTCCAAGAGGAAGAATAAAAACACTAGTATTGACGATTACATCCAATTCTAATTCCGGCGCTTTTATAATAAAAAGCTCTCCTTTTGTTCCGTCCAACGGCAAATTTTTAAAATAAGGATTAGCATGCATCCCAAAACCTTCTGCAAAAACAACATGCCTTGCCTGAATATTTTTATAGCGAATGCCATTGCTTTCAATTTGCAATGCAGTATAATCAAAAGATTCGTCTAAAAACAAATCATCGTTTCTAAGATATTCCTTGTACTTTTCCAGCAACAATGCTGTATCCACATAACCTGTTTGCAGTACTTCACCATAACCATACGGCGAATCAATTCCCTTATACTTTTTCGAAATTATTTCAGTAGATAAAAAAGGAGCTAATGCAAATTTATCAGAAGCTGCGAACCAATTATTTTGCTCTTCAATTGAGAAAAATTTCCTCAAAATCGGCTTTTTAAAATCAACTTTGCATTTTATTTTTTCTTCTAAATTAGTATAAAATTCATTCATCAAAAGCAATTGTTCCTGAGCCTGCCACACTTCGCTAAAGCGTTTTAAAATAACAGGGTTGTAAAGTCCCCCGGCAATTTTAGAAGAATTTTGAGAATTATTGTCTAGAACAAAAATGGATTTGTCATTTTGCAAAGCCGTTTCTGCAAATGATATTCCTGCTAAACCTGATCCAATTATTAAGTAATCTATCATTTGAAGTGGTACCTTTTTTAAAATTATTCAAAGGTAAGGGTATTAAAACAAAAAAACTCTTACCATTACAGTAAGAGTTTCTCTTATTCCTAAAATGAAATTTAATAATTCCACATATCTTGTTCAAAATTGCGAATTTTTTCTTTCACTCTTTCTGACTCTAACAATTGATTCTGTGCGTTATCTTTCATATAATCCTTAATCTCTCTATCACCATACATATTTTCTTCTTTATAAATGGTGCTATTAAAACGCCTTGAATTTAGAATTTGATCAAAAGAAATTGGCATCGCAGAGTTCTTGTCATTGAAAGCTTTCGCCTCATGCAAAACCTCTCTCGCCGATGGAAAAAATACCCAAAATAAATCGATGTAATCTTTCTCATCGCTGTTCATCGTGTAAACATCTGGAGTTACTGGACAAATACCTAGTAAACGATATTTCAATTCACTTTGGCGTTTATCAAAATACCAATATCCTTTAATTTTATATTGGGTTACATCTTGAGCCGTAAGATCTTGTTTTAAAATATTCTCTGCTGCTACTGCTTGACCAGCATTTATTTGTTCTCTCCCTACATCTGTAGTATCAATACGAGAAAGTGAACCCTGAATGTCTTTTAGAGATTTTTTTGTATTAAAATAACTATCCGTGTAAACTTCAGTGATTTTGCCATTTTTCATCGCTTTAGTAAGCACATCATACAATGAGCGTCTATCCGAACCAATATTTGCAGTATCAATTGGAAAATATAAAGCAAAATTAATTTTCTCGCTTAAGTCAATAATTTCCCAAGTTGTTTTACCCATCAAAACATCTCTATCGTGAACATAACCATATTCTAAAGGTTTGTCATTATCCGAAATAAGTTGTGCAGCGGATTTAAGCCCTATTTGATCCGGGGTCTTAGCATTAAGCAAATTAGATTGTGCTACAGATGCAAAACTCCAAGTAACAGAGATAATAGCTATTAAAAAATTTCTTACGTTCATCATGGTTTTCATAATAAGATATTGAAGTAGGTTTTGCTTTAAACGTACTTATTATTGTATTTCAAAAATAACTGGAGCAGTTCTTGGTAATAAATAACTACCTGCACCTACTAGTTTAGTTTTAATTTCAGAAATGGTAACTTGATCTCCTCTTCCTACTTTAGAAAGAACTGCTTTACATTGTGCATTCAATTTATTACCTGGAACAACAACTGTAGGCTGGCCAGTAACTTTAAAATTAAATCC
Organism: Flavobacterium sp. CG_9.10; assembly: GCF_015752245.1. NCBI lineage: Bacteria > Pseudomonadati > Bacteroidota > Flavobacteriia > Flavobacteriales > Flavobacteriaceae > Flavobacterium > Flavobacterium sp. CG_9.10. The sequence continues at coordinate 141,089 of NZ_JADOVD010000005.1, read as the reverse complement.
AACAACATTTAAACCAACTTCAAAATCAAAATCAACTAATTTTGCTCCAATTGTTGCAATTTCTAAATTTGATTTAGGACCTTTTACCACTCCCATTTCTCCTCTAATTGTTCCAGTAGGACCAGGAATACCTTTAATCCTAAAAGATTTTTTATCAGAAACTTTAGAACCGTCAGGAAGTGTTGCAGTAACATTAATTACTGTTTCTGTTCCTCCACCTGGACTCATGTTATATTTTCCACCACCAACTGAGCTTAATCCAGGAGCAGAAGCTGAAACTTTATCTGCTGAAACTCCTGCAAAAGAGATTGTCATAGGGTTTACAACACCTCTATACACAACATTCATTTTATCTGCAGAGATAGTTGCCGATTTTGGTCTGGCAACAACAACATATTTATCTTTTATAGGCAAACTTACAACCTTACCATTTTCATCAAAATTGAAAGAACCTCCTATTGGGTGTTCCCCAATATTACCTGCTCCAAAAGAGAAATTAGCCTGACCTGCTTGTGCCGCAACACTTGAACCATTTACAATAACCGATTTAGCTTTTAAAGAAGGATCAAATTTACCCAAAATAATTTTTCCCTTTACCGCCTCACCTTGAAAGAAAACAGATTTTTCAAGAACAACTATCGGTTGGTAAGCTGTAAGTGAAGCTGCCGCAACCAAATCCGATTGGAACATCCCCGTCATAACATCACTTTCTGTAGTTTTAATATCAGCTTGCAATTGAGACAATTTTGTAATAGTTGCAATAAGTGGATATCCCTTGTAATTATAATCTATCCAAGGTAATTTTGCACCCGCTTTTTCAGAATAAACTGGATTTGTAGCAAATCTCGCTTCAATTTTTTTCATTTCTGATTCAGCAATTGAACTACCACCAATCTTTTTTATTTGGACTGAAAAGTTATTAACTTTATTCAAAAATTCTTGACCTTCTTTAGAAACTCTATCACCAGTAAAAAACTTTCTATCAATTAAATCCCCTTTATCCATTTGTTCGTAAGGCAAATTCCCTTCAGCGTCTCTAACAAATTTCTTGGTTACATCCGTTTTTAAGTTTTCAATATAATCATTAAACTCTTTGGATACTGCTCTAATCTTCTCTACTTTAATTTTCTTGTCACCAAATTGACCTGGTTGATCTACAGCTTTCTGAGACAATTGCTCAAAGGAAGATTGATTTCTAGTATCTGTAATAGAGTTCGACTCTACAATTTTAATGTTTAAAATCCCAAAAGCCGATAAGACTTCTTTGGACATATTTAATGCTAACATTGCGATAAAAACCAAGTACATTAGGTTAATCATCTTCTGTCTAGGGGTTTGTTTTCCTCCTGCCATATTTTCTACTAATTAGTTTATTGTTTTTATATAGTTCGAAACTAATTATCCTTTATTATTCATTGCAGAAAGCATTCCACCATACACATTGTTAAGTGATGAAAGGTTAGAAGTCAAAGATTGCATTTGGTCTTTTAATTTTAAATTATTTTCAGCAACTTCTTCATTTATTTGTGCATTTCTTGAAGCACTTTGCAATTGGATTTTATATAAGCTATTCAAAGATTCCATTTGTGCCGCAGCCAAAGTTAATTCTTCGCTATATTTTTTTGTAGAATTTATAGAATCTACAGTTGGCGCAATACCTTTAGCAGCTGATTCGAAATTTTTAATACTGCTACCTAAACTAGCCATTAATTCACCATCAATTTTAGCGTCTTTTAACATAGCATCTAATTTTTGAGACAATAAGCCTTGAGCATCTGAAGGAGTTTCAACTTTTTTCTTCGGAGCTGCACCTTTAACACCATTAGCCAATTCAGGATAAACCAAAGTCCAGTCTAAATCGTCATCAACAGGTTCAAATGCAGAAAGAGCAAAAATTGCAGCCTCAACAACCAATCCAATGGTTAACATTAAATTTCCAGTAATAACCCCAAATTCAAGGTGTGTAATTTTGAATAATGCTCCAATAATTACAACTGCCGCTCCCATCCCGTAAGCGAAATTCATTGTTTTTTTGCTAAGTAATGCCATAATGTTTTTTTTTAAAGATTTATTTGATAGATTTGAATTGGTCAGTTTATTTATTTTTTCTTTGCACCGTTTCCAGTAGTTTGCAATCCCATGTAATCTTGAACAGTTCTAAAGCCAATAAAACTTCTTGCAGAATCAGCATATTCAAAATCTCTCGTGCTTACTTGTAGGAAATAAGCAACATCTTTCCACGAACCGCCACGAACTACTTTACGTTTGTTTGAAGCATCCAAAACATTTGGATTCATTGAAGAAACATATTCGTAAGCATTTGGATCATAAGACGAATCCGTCCACTCAGAAACATTTCCAGCCATGTTATAAAGACCGTAACCATTTGGCTCATACGACTTCGCCTCCACTGTATATAAGGCCTGATCGGCAGCGTAATCTCCTCTATTTGGTTTGAAATTCGCTAAGAAACAGCCTCTATCGTTTTTAGTATAAGGACCTCCCCAAGGATATGTAGCAGATTCTAAACCACCTCTAGCGGAATATTCCCATTCTGCTTCAGTAGGCAATCTAAAAGAATTTATCAATTCACGACCTTTCTTTTTAGATTTTATATACGTGTTTTTATTTAAAGTTCTCCAAGCACAAAATGCTTTAGCTTGGGTCCATTTAACTCCAACAACAGGGTAATCTCCGTATGCTTTATGCCAGAAATAGTCATTATGCATTGGCTCATTGTACGAGTAAGCAAAATCTTTTATCCAAACAGTTGTGTCAGGATAAACATTCACTTCCTCTGTTTTTATGAAATCTTTTCTTTTTCCAACTTTTGCTTTCGCTGCAGCTTGAATATCCATCCAAGAATAACGAAATTTTAATTTATTAACATCAATAGTACGCAATCCATTATAAGAAGCTTCTATAGGCAAATACATAGAATCCATTACTTCACTGTAATACTCATCTGGATACAACTTAGTATCTTTAATAAGTTTTACTTTTTTGTTTAATTTCCTTCCAGCGTAAGGATCATCAGCCGTTCCTACGCTATAATAGTTATCATACATATATTTGTCGTAAGCAGTCATTTTTTCAGGATCAGAATCATTAAACGCAAAATCGCCAATACTACCGGCGTTTTTACGTTTACCCTTTCCATCACCAGCTTTTTGTCCACTTTCGTCAGCAAGAATTGCCAAACGAACTCTCATCGTAGAATCTTTTACCCATTCTACGAATTGACGGTATTCACTATTTGTGATTTCAGTTTCATCCATGTAGAAAGAACGAACAGTAACCGTTTTAGTAGGCGCGTCCTGAACATCAGCTAAATCGTCATCCGATTTACCCATTATAAAAGCACCACCAGGCACTAAAGTCATACCATAAGGTTTCTCAGGATGCCATTTCCCTCCAGCCGCACCAACTAATTCCCCTTTATCGCTTGATTTACCACAGCTAATTAACAAGGTCAAAATTGCCGTAAATGCAATGAACTTCTTCATATAAATTTGGATTATCTATTCATTATTTTTAAGTGTGTAAACCTATTTATTATTTATTTAAAAAACAATTTTTTCACACTAAACAAGTTGTTTTTTATTAAATATCTTCTTTAAAGCCCCAAAAAACCTATAATATGTTTTTCCTTTGGGCTTTCCACCATCTTTCTGGCAATTCTTGATTACATGCCAACAAATATTCGTCGTAAGAACATGGTAATAACGTATTTCTTTTTAGTTTATTACTTCCATTCGAAATAAAAGGAATTTCTATCCACCAACGGTCCGTTTTGTCACTTTTATAGAAAACAAGTTCTTCCTCTTCCAGTGGAACTATGTACTTAATATAATTGTCTCTGCTTCCAAAAGGATATTCATAAGAACGATAATGAAAACCCTCAATAAAATACCATATTATTTGTGCTATTATCGCTGATTCTTGTGCTGAATTATTATGATTAAATATCCCAAACAAAGATACTTTATCACTTATTCCTGCATATCTAGCCAAAGAACAAATCTCTTTTCCATTAAATCCATTAGGTGTAAACGAAATGAAATTTCCTGAATCTGAGGATTTAACAGCACTCAAATCAATACTCACCAAATCCGCATCTCTAAAAACCGGCTCCGAAAGAGAAATATTATTAGATATTTCACCCAATCGGTACCCATCAAAAAATAATTTTTCAATCAGATCAATTTCCTCTTGGGAATTGTAATAGGTTTGATAACCAATATTACAGTAATTAAACAGATTATTGGGTTCGTCAATAATTATTTTTGTCAAATAAGAAGAGGCCGAAACTTCTTCACTTTCTTTTCCAAAATCGAACTTATTATCAATAGAAACCATGTTAACCATCTGTTCCAAATCATCATAGGCTCTATAAAGTGCATAGGTTAAATCTTGAGAACCACCAATAACGATAGGGATAATTTTTTTCTTGATTAAACTTGCTACTACTTTTTTTAATGCAAAATAAGTGTCTTCAATAGAATTCCCAGCTAGAATATCTCCTAAATCAGCTATCGAAGTATCCCAATTGCCAGGAAACAATCCATACAATTCTTTTCTTACCGGTATTAAATCGATATCTGAAATCGCATTTTTATCGCCCCGGTTTTCAAAAACGCCAATAATTGCAATTTTAATCTTATTTAAATCCGGAAATTGTTCGTTCGTGTGCAAAACAATTTTACTTCCCAATTGCTGGGAAGTCAATCCATTTATATAATGTAGGATTTCATTGTCTATCGGCCTTAGAAAATCAAATTCCATTTAATTATTTTTTTGCAACTGGTTTCTTAACTACTGCTTTTTTCGCAACCGCTTTCTTTGCCGGCGCCTTTTTTGCAGCCACTTTTTTAGCGGGCGTTTTCTTGGCAATCATTTCCTGAACTTCTGCTAATGTCAATTTTGTAGCATCGACATCTTTACTCAATTCAATTTTGATTTTTCCTTTGGTAATAACGGAACGACCCCAACGGGCTTTTTCCACCAAAATTCCTTCATCTTCCCAATTATGCAAAACCTTATCAATATTTTTCTGCAATTTATCTTCAATCAAAGCTTCAACATCTAATTGTGATAAATTATCAAAATCAAATTTCTTACTTACATTGATAAACAAACCGTCCCATTTGATAAAAGGACCAAAACGACCAACACCTTTTTGCACTCCTTCGCCTTTATAAATAGCGATAGGCGCATCGGCAATTGCTTTTTCATCGATTAGTTCCTTTGCTCTTTCGAAATCTACATCTAGTGGATTTTCTCCTTTCGGCAAAGAAACAAAAGCTGCTCCATGACGAATGTAAGGGCCAAAACGACCATTACTCACCTCTACTTCTTCATCTTTGTAATTTCCAAGATTTTTTGGCAACAAAAATAAATTCAGCGTTTCCTCCAATGTGATGTTCCCAATATTTTGATCTGCCATTAAACTGGCAAATTTTTTCTCTTCATCATCCGCAGCTCCAATTTGAGCCATCGGTCCAAATTTTCCTAAACGAACCGAAACTGGTTTCCCTGTTTTTGGATCTATTCCCAGAATTCTTTCTCCACTTTCTCGCTCCGCATTGGCTTCCACATCTTTCACATTTGGATGAAATTGATCGTAGAATTCCTGCATCATTTTTGTCCAAACGATATTTCCTTCTGCAATTTCATCAAAATCCTGTTCCACTTTTGCAGTGAAATTATAATCTAATATATTTCCGAAATTCTTAACCAAGAAATCCGTTACAATCGTTCCAATATCTGTAGGAACTAATTTTCCTTTATCAGAACCTGTATTTTCCTTAAGTAACTTCTCCCCTACTTTTCCAGATTGCAAAGTCAATTGCGTATAATTACGTTCCTGACCGTCCAAATTTCCTTTCTCAACATAATTTCTGTTGATAATCGTAGAAATCGTTGGCGCATAAGTAGAAGGACGACCGATTCCCAATTCTTCTAATTTTTTTACTAAAGAAGCCTCCGTATATCTTGCAGCTGCACGAGAATATCTTTCGGTAGCCGTGATGTAATTGTTTCCTAATTTCTCATTGACTTTCATCGCCGGCAACATTCCTTCTTGCTCCTCTTCATCGTCATCATGACCTTCCAAATACACTTTCAAGAATCCTTCAAAAAGCAAAACTTCTCCAGATGCCGTGAATATTTCACCGTGATTATTTGCTTCAATTTTCACGTTTGTGCGTTCCAATTGCGCATCACTCATTTGCGAAGCTAAGGTTCTTTTCCAAATCAAATCATACAACCGCGCTTGGTCTCTGTCGATATCCACGGTGTGACGCGACATATCCGTAGGGCGAATCGCCTCATGTGCTTCCTGCGCTCCTTTGCTTTTATTGACAAAAGTACGAGGTCTAGAGAATTCCTTTCCGTAGGATTTGATGATTTCTGCTTGAGCAGCATCCATCGCATCTTTCGACAAGTTTACACTATCCGTTCTCATATAAGTAATAAGTCCAGCTTCGTATAAACGTTGTGCGAGTTGCATCGTAATACCAACCGGCAAATACAATTTTCTAGCCGCTTCTTGTTGTAAAGTCGAAGTGGTAAAAGGTCCTGTTGGTGATTTTTTAGTAGGTTTAGTTTCTAAATCTGCTACCTTATATGTAGAACCGATATTTTTATTTAAAAAATCCTCGGCTTCTTTTTTTGTATTGAAATTCTTCGGCAGTTTTGCTTTGAATGCTTTTCCTGCTTCGTTAGTGAATTCTGCTACAATAGAATAAGTAGCGACAGCTTTAAAATTCTGAATTTCTCTTTCGCGCTCCACAATCAATCGAACAGAAACGGATTGTACACGACCAGCAGACAAACCTCCTTTTATTTTCCTCCACAAAACAGGAGACAATTCATAACCTACTAATCTATCAAGAACTCTTCGCGCTTGTTGTGCGTTGACTAAATTATAATCGATTTCACGTGGATTATCAATCGCTTTTAGAATCGCTGTTTTCGTAATTTCGTGAAAAACAATTCGTTTTGTTTTGGCCGGATTTAATTTTAATTCTTCGGCAAGATGCCAAGAAATAGCTTCCCCCTCGCGATCCTCATCACTTGCTAACCAAACCATTTCGGCATTCTTGGCTAACGTCTTTAATTTGGAAACCAACGCTTTTTTATCAGCAGAAACTTCATATTTAGGTTTAAAACCATTTTCTACATCTACCCCAATTTCTTTGGAAGGCAAGTCGGCAATATGCCCATAACTTGACTCCACTTGGAAATCACTTCCCAGAAATTTTTCAATTGTTTTTGCCTTTGCAGGTGACTCAACTATAACTAAATTCTTTGCCATGTCCCGATTGTTTATGTCGGCAAAAGTATATGATTTTTTTAAATTTTGAGTTTTTTAAATTTTAAAAGTCAAATTTCTCGTTGAAATGCACAAAATGCAAGCTCGATAAATATAATTTTAAACACTTTAAAACAGGAAAATAGACGCTCATTTTATCGTCCGTATTAAACTCACGAAGATCAACAAATAAATTAAATGTGTTTTGGGCGCGCCCGCAAGGGTCGGGCTATTCGCTGCAATCTTATTTTGGCTAAAAAGCCTAAATAAGGATTTCCGCTTCTATCCCTCGCGCAAAATCAACTCAACAATACTATTAATTCAGGAAAACCAACACCTTCAGGATCTTTTAGGTCTATAGCTATAATTTGAAACAATAGTTTATTACTGATTAAAGCCAATTCACTAGTCAGCCTTCCGGAAATGAAATCTTTTTTTTGCCATTCCATTAACGAAATAAAAGATTAAAACATTACGCATGCTTTTAATTACCTTAGCTAGTTCCCATCCAAAATATAAACAGGTATAAATGCACTATTTAAAGCGTTATTTATACCTGTTATTAAATGAAGAACCGTACTCATTGAACAGAGTACCTTGTCACTACTTGCTGCTATTTCCCCTTAAAAGAGCTACTATTATTATGATAAAAACTGCACCACCTACAACCAAAATCCATGGTTGCGCATACCAATCGCTTCCGCCTTTATCTACATTCAAATTTACATCTACTGTTTTATCTTGTGCCCATAGAATACTTTGAGAAAAGAAAAGTGCTGCGATTGCTAAATACTTTTTTGATGTTGCGCTAATGTCTAATAATTGTTTCATATTGAAAAATTTTTAAATTAATGATTATTATATTGTTAATGGTTTTACTATTACAAATATAATATTATTTTTTTGCGATTATATTACACAATTAAACAAAAAGTTTATACAATTCATGTTTTTTTAACTTAAAACCCTGCATATATGATTAAATAAAAAGCAGATTTTCCAAAGCAGATTTTCCACTTTTTCCACCGCAAAATGTTTTACTCCTATCATTTTAATCATTTCATATAGTAATTAATGTGGTTTTACTGATTGTTCTGAATTCACGATTTCAGACTTTTAATCTCTACCTGGTAAATAATTTTACGACTGCCGCGATTGAAGTGAAAATCCCAAAGTAAAAAAAAGTTTTATTTTCTTGTGCTAAAAAAGCGACCGCAAGAAGCTCTTTTTGTAACTTTAGAAACTGTACTTTTTTTGCGCTGGTATTGTAATCTCGTCTTATGGACTAGACGGAAAACAGCTCTTAAAATACAACTGCGCAGAATGCCTAAAACAATGTTAAATCTTAGTCTGACATCTTGTCATATTTATTGGAATTGCGTTATCTTTGCACTTTAAATTAAGTAATGGAGAAGATTATTGAAGAAAGCAAACAAGGCGAAAGTCTTGTTCTAGAACATAAACCCGAGAATACGAAGAAACTTTTTATAGAAAGTTACGGCTGTGCAATGAATTTTTCGGACAGTGAAATTGTAGCTTCTATATTATCCGGAAACGGATATAATACGACGCAAATTCTGGAAGAAGCCGATTTAGTTTTGGTGAATACCTGCTCGATTCGCGACAAAGCAGAGCAAACGATTCGTAAACGTTTAGAAAAATACAATGCTGTAAAACGTATTAATCCAAAGATGAAAGTTGGGGTTTTGGGTTGTATGGCAGAACGATTGAAAGACAAATTCCTAGAAGAAGAAAAAATTGTAGACCTTGTTGTAGGTCCTGATGCCTATAAAGATTTACCGAACTTATTGGCGGAAGTCGAGGAAGGACGGGATGCCATCAACGTGATTTTATCGAAAGATGAAACCTATGGAGACATTTCACCGGTGCGATTAATGAGCAACGGAATTACGGCCTTGGTTTCTATCACGCGTGGTTGTGATAATATGTGTACGTTTTGCGTGGTGCCTTTTACCCGAGGACGCGAGCGCAGCCGAGAACCACAAAGTATAATGAAGGAAATTCAGGATTTGTGGGATAAAGGTTTTAAGGAAATTACCCTTTTGGGTCAAAATGTGGATAGTTATTTATGGTACGGCGGCGGATTGAAGAAAGATTTCGAAAATGCCTCTGAAATGCAAAAAGCTACTGCAGTTGATTTTGACCAATTACTAGAAATGGTAGCGGTTGGTTTTCCAAAAATGAGAATCCGATTTTCGACATCCAATCCTCAGGATATGCACGAAAGCATTTTGCATGTAATTGCGAAGCATCCTAATATATGTAAACACATCCATTTACCGGTACAATCTGGAAGCAACAGAATTTTGAAGGAAATGAACCGTTTGCATACGCGCGAACAATACATGACTTTGATTGATAAAATTAGAAGCATTGTTCCCAATGGTTCTATTTCGCAGGATATGATATCGGGTTTTCCTACCGAAACGGAGGAAGATCATCAAGATACGTTGAGTTTGATGGAATATGTGAAATATAATTTTGGTTATATGTATTCGTATTCAGAGCGTCCGGGAACTTTGGCAGGAAGAAAAATGGAAGATGATGTTACGGAAGAAACCAAAGCCAGAAGATTGCAGGAAATTGTCGATCTACAGCAAAAACATGCTTGGTTGCGCTCTGAGGAATTCATCGGGCAAACGGTTGAAGTTTTGGTAGAGAAAGTTTCAAAAAAATCAACTGAAGAATTTTCCGGTAGGAATTCACAAAGTATCACTGTGGTTTTCCCAAAAGAAAATTATAAAATTGGGGAATTTGTGAATGTAAAAATTATAAGTTGCACTTCAGGCACACTTAAAGGTTTGGCTGTTGGATTATCTGAAATGAATTAAAAAAGTGTAAAGTTTAAAGTTTAAAGTTTACCTCAATTGGCTGACTTTAAACTTTAAACAAAAACAACTTTAAACAATATAGAACATGGATACAGTTCAAAACATTAAACAACGATTTGAGATTATCGGGAATGACCCGAAGCTCAATCGTGCAATAGAAAAAGCGATTCAGGTTGCTCCTACTGATATTTCAGTATTAGTGGCAGGTGAAAGTGGTGTTGGGAAAGAAAACATTCCGAGAATTATTCATTCACTTTCCCATAGAAAACACGGAAAATATATCGCTGTAAACTGCGGAGCCATTCCGGAAGGAACTATTGACAGTGAACTTTTTGGACATGAAAAAGGAGCATTTACAGGAGCAACCGGAACACGTGAGGGATACTTTGAAGTGGCTGACGGTGGAACCATTTTTCTTGATGAAGTAGGTGAATTGCCTCTGACCACTCAAGTTCGATTGTTGCGCGTATTAGAAAATGGCGAATTTATAAAAGTCGGTTCTAGTCAGGTACAAAAAACGGATGTTCGAATTGTAGCTGCGACCAATGTCAATTTATTTGATGCTATTCAAAAAGGGAAATTTAGAGAAGATCTGTATTATCGATTAAGCACGGTGGATATTAACTTACCGCCTTTGAGAGATAGAAAAGAAGATATTCATTTGTTGTTTAGAAAGTTTGTTGCTGATTTTGCTCATAAGTACAAAATGCCTCCTTTAAAACTAGATGAAGTTGCCATTCAATTGTTGCAAAAATTCCGTTGGAGCGGGAACATTCGTCAATTGAGAAACGTAGCGGAACAGATTTCCGTTTTGGAAACTAATCGTGAAATTACGGCGGCAACATTGCAGTCTTATCTACCACAAGAAGGAACTAATTTACCATCTGTGATAAAAGATAAAAAAAGTGATAGTGATTTTAGTAACGAAAGAGAAATTTTGTACAAAGTGCTTTTCGATATGAAAAGCGACCTGCATGATTTAAAAAAACTTACTTTAGAGTTGATGGAAAACGGCAGTTCTAAAGTACAGGAAACCAATAAAAAACTAATCACTAAAATTTACGGTTCTAAAGAAAATGATAGTGAGATAGATTTTGAAGAAGAACCAAGAACCAATCTGATTACGGCACAAAATAAAGAAGAACAATATCAGGAAAATGACGATAATTACTTGTTTGCAGAAACTATCGAAGAGGAAGAAGAAATATTGAGACTGGAGCAAAAAGAAATTGAAATGATTAAGAAATCATTGGAAAAAAATAAAGGAAAACGAAAAGCTGCAGCTGATGAATTGGGAATTTCCGAAAGAACTTTATACCGAAAAATTAAACAATTTGATTTGTAATTTTTTCAATACGTTATAAAGTCACAAATGATTTGCATAAAATGAATATCTTTGGTTTTTTCAAATATAAAATGAGACACTTACATTACATCTTCGCTATTACAATTATTTTCACGTTAAACAGTTGTTCGGTTTATAACTTTACTGGGACCGGAAAAATTGACGCCAAAACTTTTCAAGTCAATTTTTTTCAAAATAATGCTGAAATAATTGAACCTGGAATAGACAGAACATTTACCCTCGCATTACAGGACTTAATTCAGAATCAAACCAATTTGAATTTGGTAAAAAACAGTGCTGATTTAACTTACGAAGGTGAAATTGTAGATTATCGGATAAGTCCGATGACGGCTACCGCCGACCAAAAAGCGGCACAAAACCGTTTAAAAATAAGAATAAATGTCCGTTTTACCAATAAAAATAAAGAAAAGGATGATTTTGAAAAAACATTCGAATTTTACTATGATTATCCTGCTGAACAACAACTGGTAGGATCTACTTTAAACAATGCTCTAAAAGAAATTTTTGACCGAATTACGCAAGATATCTTTAATGAATCTTTGGCCAAATGGTAAATAAGGTTTTGATTCGGTCATTTGTTGATTCCGTTAATCGAAGAACAAATAAACGAATAACCAAATAAACGAATAACCTTTATGAATGTAACCGATTATACTTATTTGATTAACAAACCAAATGCTGTTAATGAGAAGCAAACGGTCGCATTGGAAAAAGTACTAGATGAATTTCCTTATTTTCAAAGCGCCAGAGCATTACAATTAAAAGGGCTTTATAACCAAAATAGTTTCAGGTATAATTTTGCTTTGAAAGTTACTGCAGCGCATACAACAGATAGAGCAGTGCTCTTTGATTTCATTACATCAGACACTTTTACTGCGATACAAAAAGAATTCTACGATAAAAAAACGCTTGAACTTCTCGACATCAATGTAATCGATAGTGAAATAATTGTGCACGAAGAAAAATTGGAGCACAAAACAAATACATCAGAGCGCTCCATTCTTACTTCTATAAGGGAAGCTTTACCATTAGAATATGATGACACTAACAAAACTGCAGAAGAAAAATTAGCTATCGGTCAACCTTTGGATTTTTCTGTAAATGAACAACATTCTTTTCAAGAATGGCTACAACTATCGCGAACGCTACCTATTAATAGAGAATCTGAAAATAAGATTAGCCCAAAAACGCTGCCAATAGATGAGAACAAAAAGAAAAAAGCGGAATTAATCGACAAGTTTATAGAAACTAGTCCTAAAATTTCGCCAGTGAAACATGGCGTTCCCTCTACCGTAACTTTCGACCTAAATAAAGATGACAACTCCTATTTGATGACCGAGACTTTGGCGCGAGTTTATTTGGAACAAAAAAAATATCTAAAAGCGATTCAAGCTTATCAAATATTAATTTTGAAATATCCAGAAAAAAGTAGTTTCTTTGCAGACCGCATAGCGGATATTAAGATTTTACAACAAAATAATAATTAAACAATGAGCACATTTTCAATTTTTTTAGTTTTAATAACAATAGTTTGTTTTCTATTAATCGTAGTTATAATGGTTCAAAACCCTAAAGGTGGTGGATTGTCTTCTACAATAGGTGGCTCTCAAATGTTAGGTGGTGTACAGAAAACAACTGATTTTTTAGACAAAAGCACATGGACACTTGCTACTATTTTAATTGTACTGATACTTCTTTCAAGTTTAAGCTTTACTGGAGCATTAAGTGATAACGATTCAAAAATTATTGAGCAAACAGAAACTACTGCACCAACTACTGCTGCTCCAGCTTCTCCAGTTCAAAATACACCTGCTGCAACAAATCCAGCAAAATAAAATATTTCCCCTTATTCTAAATGCCAGCCTGTCAAAGCTGGCATTTTTTATAAGAAAATGTGTCAGTTTTAATAGGCTGGCACAATTTCTGAAATCCTATTAGCATTCATTAAAAAAATAATTTAAAACATAAAATCATGGCTTTAAACATCAAACCTCTTTCAGACAGAGTTCTTATCGAACCAGTTGCTGCTGAGACTAAAACTGCATCAGGGATTTTTATTCCGGACACAGCTAAAGAAAAACCACAAAAAGGAACTGTTGTTGCTGTAGGAAACGGTACAAAAGACCATACAATGACTGTTAAAATTGGAGATTCTGTCCTTTATGGAAAATACGCTGGAACAGAATTGAAACTGGAAGGAAAAGATTATTTGATAATGAGAGAAGACGATATTCTTGCAATTATATAATTAGAATTAAGATAAAAAAGTATTAAGTATTAAGATTTTAAAACCTTAAACACTAAACAAAATTTAAAATGGCAAAAGATATAAAATTCGATATAGAAGCACGTGACGGATTAAAACGTGGCGTAGATGCATTAGCAAATGCTGTAAAAGTAACCCTTGGACCAAAAGGTCGTAATGTAATTATTGGAAAAGCATTTGGTGGACCAACCGTTACTAAAGACGGTGTTACAGTAGCAAAAGAAATTGAGTTAAAAGATCCCTTAGAAAATATGGGTGCTCAAATGGTTAAAGAAGTTGCTTCAAAAACTAATGATTTAGCTGGAGATGGAACAACAACTGCAACTGTTTTAGCTCAAGCTATCGTAAAAGAAGGCTTGAAAAATGTAGCTGCAGGTGCAAATCCAATGGATTTGAAACGCGGTATTGACAAAGCGGTAGAAGCAATAGTAGCTGACTTAGCTAAGCAGGCAAAAGTAGTAGGAAGTGATTCTGAAAAAATAAAGCAAATTGCTTCGATTTCAGCTAATAATGACGAAGTAATTGGTGAATTAATCGCTGCTGCTTTCGCAAAAGTTGGAAAAGAAGGTGTCATCACTGTTGAAGAAGCCAAAGGAACAGATACTTATGTAGATGTTGTGGAAGGAATGCAATTTGACAGAGGATATCTTTCTCCTTATTTTGTTACCAATCCAGAAAAAATGGAAGTGGAATTGGAGAATCCTTACATCCTTTTGTATGACAAAAAAGTATCTTCATTAAAAGAATTATTGCCGGTATTAGAGCCTGTTGCACAATCGGGAAAACCTTTATTGATTATTGCTGAAGATGTTGATGGTGAAGCGTTATCTACATTGGTAGTAAATAAATTACGTGGAGCATTGAAAATTGCTGCAGTAAAAGCCCCTGGTTTTGGAGACAGAAGAAAAGCAATGTTAGAAGATATTGCCATCTTAACAGGTGGAACTGTAATCTCAGAAGAAAGAGGTTATACTCTTGAGAACACTACACTAGAAATGTTAGGAACTGCGAAAAAAGTTACTATCGACAAAGACAACACGACTATTGTAAGTGGTGCTGGTGAAGCTGATATGATCAAAAATCGTGTGAACCAAATCAAAGGTCAAATGGAAGCTACCACTTCTGATTATGACAAAGAAAAATTACAGGAACGTTTGGCTAAATTAGCTGGTGGTGTAGCTGTACTTTATGTTGGTGCTGCTTCTGAAGTAGAAATGAAAGAGAAAAAAGACAGAGTGGACGATGCGCTTCATGCAACTCGTGCTGCTGTTGAAGAAGGAATAGTTGCTGGTGGTGGTGTTGCGTTATTAAGAGCCAAAAACGCACTAAGCGCTATTAAAGCTGACAATGCTGATGAGGCAACAGGAATTCAAATTGTTTCTCGTGCTGTAGAATCTCCTTTAAGAACTATTGTTGAGAATGCAGGTCTTGAAGGTTCGGTAGTTGTTGCAAAAGTGGCTGAAGGAAAAGGTGACTTTGGATACAATGCTAAAACAGATGAATACGTTGATATGCTAAAAGCTGGTATTATTGACCCTAAAAAAGTAACTCGTGTAGCATTAGAAAATGCAGCATCGGTTGCGGGGATGATATTAACTACTGAATGTGCTTTGATCGATATTAAAGAAGAAAATGGTGGCGGAAACCAGATGGGTGGTGGTATGCCAGGAATGATGTAAAATCTGTTCCAAGTTAAATAAAAAACTCCGTCTCGTTATTGCAACGAGACGGAGTTTTTTTATGATTAGGATTCAGGATTATTTTAAATGTATATTTTTTTTCAAAAGCTTGAATAAAACGGGAACCGTAGTTATCAAAACAATTATTATTATAATATATTCTATATTCTTTTTTAAGTCAATTCCAAATTCATCCAAAAAGATGCCATACAAATAATGACCTGAAAAAATTAAAATGAATGACCATAGAAAAGAACTCAAAATATTAAAAAACATGAATTTGCTCTTATCCATAGATACTATTCCGGCAACAATAGGTGCGAAGGTTCTAAAAATAGGTAGGAAACGGGCAAATATTATAGCTTTTCCTCCATACTTCTCAAAAAAATCTTTGGACTGTATCAAGTATTTCTTCTTAAACCAGAAAGTATCTTCTTTTTTAAATAAATAATAGCCACTTTTCGCTCCAAACCAATAACCGACCGTATTCCCAAAAATCCCTGCTATTGCAACCAAAAGAGATAATATGGTAACATTTATGAAATCACTCTCGATAGATATTAAATTTTGAACTAAATCTCTACTGTAGATTCCCGCAAGAAAAAGCAAACTGTCTCCAGGAAGAAAAAAACCGGCGAAAAGACCAGTTTCGGCAAAAATTATAAATAAAACTATATATAAACCTATTTGAACTCCTCCTATTTGAAGGGTAATATAAAATTCTGGATTAAGTAATTGTGTCCAATCAAAATTATTCATAGAGCAGCTTTGTAATTAAATTTATTGGTCGTGAAAGTAAGAATAATTTACCTTAACCGCAATTTATTGATATACTTTAAAGTTTAATTAACGCTCGAAAGCATTATAGCGACGATCATAATTAACAACATAATCCAAATATAGCTTTCAATTCATATGTAATTTGCCGATGGTAGATTTAGTCAAAAAAAATATTTATTAGAAACGCTACCTCTTGTCAGTAATAAAAAAATTCACTTTAAATTCCATCTAAATAACAAAATTAAAAGCCCAAAGCTTTCACTTCGGGTTTCAAAATTATTTGCGCTCATATAAGCAGCAACTATGAAGACTTTCATAATCTTCTTTTGTTGCCTTCACTTCATCAGTATCATGGCCAACTTTTGCAATCGCTTTTTTTACATCTAAAGGAGTAGTTTTCTCTTCATTCATAATCAAAGCCAATTGATGTGTTTCTATACTCCAAACTGCCGATTTCACTCCGACCACTGAATAAGCTGCTTTTTGAATTCGCTTCTGGCATTGTTCACAATTGCCGTTTACTTCAGTAACGTACTTAGCGTTTTTATTCTTTTTATCTTGGGCATGAGCCGAAAACCCAATAAATGTTACAAGGAGAACTACAATTATATTTTTCATATTTTCTTTTTTAATATTTATATTTTTGACCTTTGAAATTGATTTTTGAAACTGACTTTTGAATTATTTTATTTTAAATCGCAATCCTGCATAATACATTTGTCCAAAAACTGGTGCATATACAATTGATGCATCAAAATTAGAGCCAAAAGGGTTTTCACTTCCAAGAATAGCTTTTTCTTGGGTATAATTTCCAATATTCTCTCCTCCAATATACATTTCAAATGTAGAAGAAAAAGTTTTGGTAATTTGCGCATTCATTAAAGAATACGATTTTGAAAATTCAGGTAATCTATCATTTACAGGATTTGAAGCTGTAGTAGGCAATTGTTGCTGACCAATCCAATTGAAAGTGTAATCAAATTTCCACTGCTTTCCATTTTCACCAATGTGTGTTTCATATTCTAAATTACCAAAAAAACGATGTTTGGCTTGTAATGGCTTTTGGTAATTCCCAGAAAGATAATCGGTTCTTACATCATAAAATTTATAGGCTGAACGCAAATTGAAATGATTAAAAATCTCATAATTGAACTCCAATTGTAAACTATTGGCAATCGATTTTCCGTTCAAATTGTAAAACAAAACCTGTTGAGCACTTTGCATCACATCGACCACAGCCTGATTTTGAAAATCGGTTCTGTAGAAATCAAATCCAACATCGGCATTTTTACCAAAGAGAGAGAATTTTTGCGCAAAGCTCAAACCGTAATTCCACGCAATTTCAGGATTTAAACCATAAATTTTCCCGTTGGAATCTAAAATGTCAAAGGTTCTCGAACTGGCAAAAAGCGGTTGGTTTTCGGCAAAAATATTTGCTGAACGCTTTCCTCTTCCCGCTGAAAATCGCAAAACTCCTTTTTCCCAGGGATTGTATCGAACGTGTAATCGTGGTGTTAGAAATGTACCTAACCGATTATGATTATCGATTCTTCCGCCAAGAATTATACTAAAATCATCTGCATTATCATAGGTGTATTCAAAAAATGCACCAACTGAATTATCAATTCTGCTATAATCGTTTACATTAACAAATTCTTGGTATTTGTCATAAGTAAAATTCAAACCCGCCGAAAATTTATTCATGGAATTATTGATGATCGAATTGAAAATCAAATTCGAATAATAACTGCTTTGCTTTATATTATATTGATTTAAACCAAAGTAAGAACGTTGATCATGACTGTTAAAAGCATTTTGGAAACCTATACTTTGATACGGTAAATCTTTAAAAACATATCCTACTTTTGTGGAAACATCTAAACGTTCGGTATTGATTTCAGAACCCCAATAATTGCTTGTTCCTTTATCTCTTTCTGGACTGAAATTTAATTCTCCTGTTTGTTTTTTATCATTCATGTATCTGAAATTGATAAAACTTACCCAGCCTTTTTCAGCATTATAATACTGGTATCTATTGAGAATATTGATTTGTTTTGCCAATGGATTATCCAGAAAACCATCGTCATTCATATCTAGTTTAGCCACGCGCGCATTCCCGTGAAGGAACAGACTACTACTCCATTTATCCGAAAGTTTCGTATTGAAATGAGTATTCAATTCAAATCGGGAATCTGTCGAGCCATAGGCATTCAAGAAAAACGGAATGTCATTTAAGGGTTTGATTAACTCCGTATTAATTTGACCCGAAATACTTTCATATCCATTGACAACACTCCCCGCACCTTTTGTAATTTGGATACTTTCAACCCAAGTTCCGGGCGTAAATGACAAGCCGTACGCTTGCGAAGCTCCCCGAACAGATGGAACATTTTCTTCGGTTATCATTAAATACGGACTTGTCAATCCGAGCATTTTGATTTGTTTTGTTCCCGTCAAAGCATCTGAAAAATTGACATCAATAGAAGGGTTTGTTTCAAAGCTTTCAGCAAGATTACAGCAAGCGGCTTTCAGCAATTCTTTGCTGGTTATGAGTGTAGTATTTCCTGTTACTGTATAGGATTTTTGAATTCCTTTTCGCTTTTTTACGACTTTTACCTCTTCCAGATTTTCCTGAGAAAAGACAGGAATCGAAAGAAAAATCACAACAAAAAGCGTTATTATTTTTTGCATAATACAATATTTTAATGTTTATAAAAAGTAGGTTAAAACCACAAGAAGTGATTTGACTTTTAAAACATTAAAATCAAGCGTAGAAAATATATTGGTTATACAACTTAAAAAGTGGCGGCGCATTAGCATCACAAAAATAAGCAGCCGTTTGAGTACTTTTGAAATTTTTATTCGAAGAAAAAACAATCATTTGCCATTCCTGAATCAGAAAAGAAAAATGGGAATCAAAGGAAAACGCTTTAATAGTTGCATTATCCGATTTTTTTTGAAAATTAACTACTTTATCTTTACAACAACTGTCTTTTTTGGCAACTATTTTTTCGCAACATCCTTTTTCTGTTGGTTGAGAAACAATTGTATTTAAAGAAACTGACGCAATTTCTTTTCCACAATAATGCACATTAAAAGCCAACCCTACATTGGAAACCAATAGTAGAAAGGCCAAAAATAAACTAGTGCATTTTTTAATATTCATGACACAAAATTAGTTAATAAAGTGACTCTTAAATCTAAAAATAGTGTTAAAAATCACAATTCAAATTCTTGTCCCATTAAAGGAATTTTACAATCAAAATGATATTGTTCATTAATTTTTATACGAAGTTCATCCAGCGGCTCATTTTCGCCATGAACCAAAAATACTTTCGTAGGTTTATTTTCTAATGCCGATAGCCAGTTAAGCAAATCCTTTTGGTCTCCATGAGCCGACAAACTTTCAATTTCGACAATATTTGCCAATACCGGATAATATTTTCCATGAATTTTAATTTCTTTGGCTCCTTCCAATAATTTTCTTCCACGCGTTCCTTCGGCTTGAAAACCAATAATAATTACAGTAGTTTCCGGCAAACCTATATATCGTTCTAAATAACTCAACACTCTACCGCCAGTAATCATTCCGCTGGCAGCAATTACCACTTTAGGTTGTTTATTGTAGATAGTTTCAATAGTTTCCTGATAATCTGTAATCATGGAAAACATTTTACACATGGCAATATATTCATGCTCGGGCAATTTATGCCAATTTCTATTGTTTTCGAAAATTTCCAAAACACTTATTCCCATTGGTGTATCAATAATGTAAGGAATATTAGGAATTCTATTTTCTTCTTTAAGTTGCCATAATAAATACATAACGGTTTGCGCACGCTCTACAGCAAAACTGGGAATAATGATGGTTCCGCCTTTCTCAACCGTATTGTTAATATACATTTCCAGTTCCGCTTTGACATCCGTATCAGGATGAAGACGATCTCCGTAGGTGCTTTCCAAAAATATATAATCGCCTCTTTTGGGCTTGGTTGGCGGATACATTAGCACATCATTATCACGGCCAATGTCTCCTGAAAAAACTAAGATTTTATTTTCAAGCTGCAATTCAATGGTACATGCTCCAAGGATGTGTCCAGCATTCGTATAAACCGCAGTAATTTCGGCATCCAAAGGAATTGATTCGTTCGTTTTTATAACTCTAAAAAGAGGAAAAACTTTTTCGGCTTGAGCAACATTATAAAGCGGTTGGGCAATTTCGTGTTTAGAAAATTTTCCTTTATTGGCTATATTTGCTTCTTCCTCTTGAATTTTAGCACTGTCCAATAGAATTAGCTTGGTGATATCTTTAGTGGGACTGGTACAATAAATTTTACCCTTAAAACCTTGATCGACTAATCTGGGCAACCAGCCACAGTGGTCTAAATGTCCATGAGTCAACAAAACAAAATCTATTGTGGATGGCAAAATGGGCAATGGCTCCCAATTGAGCTCCCGCAAAGGTTTAATCCCTTGAAATTGTCCACAGTCTATCAATATTTTAACGCCATTGCTTTCAATTAATGTTTTTGAACCGGTAACGGTTCCCGCTCCACCAATAAATTTGACTTTCATTTGATCCTTTTTAAAATTAAACAAATCAGTAATCTCTATTTCTAAATGTATCTACACAATTCTGACGCTTCTTTTAAAACATTTTTTATACGATTTGAACTCAATCCTATTCTTTCCAGAGAATCAGGATTATTTGCTATTTCTTTTACCAAAATCACATCCAATATCAATAATTTATCTTTTTCGGCTAGAGTTAAAGTCGTTAAACAAGTTACTGGATAAAGAAAATTATTGTCGTTTTTTGTCTTTAAATTATTGTTAACCGGATAATTCCAACTTAACAAATTCAATCCAGAACATTTTGAAAAATCAACTGCATCGGATGTAAACCGATTATTAGTGACAATCCAACAACTGGAAACCATATCTTTCATCGTGAAAATAGGATGCTTTCTATCTTTCAAATCATTAAATCGAGACAAAATATACATGGGAATTTTCACATCGGTTGCCAAATCTCTTCCTACGTGAAACTTACACTCCACCATCGAAATAACATCATTCTTTTTTATCAATACATCAATTTCATGGGACACGCACTTTCCAAACAAAGTCAAATTAGTCACTGTGGTATAATGCTCTGAGGCGAAAAGTCGGGCAATATATTTTTCAAAGAAAAAACCTGCAGGACCTAATAATCGGATTGCTTCCCTTAAATTATAACGTGCTGCATGAGAATTAGCCGTTTTTTTCAATAATCCAAAAGCCATTTTGTAAATTTGCTTAGTGGAAATTCCTTCGTAGATCTCGTTTTGAATCGATTGCAGAATACTTTCAACCACGTTAACACTTGCCCCAGATTTCAAAAGCGAACTTTTAAGTTTGTCAGGATTAAAATCAACAATAACCCCAGAATGTTTGACTATCTTCATCTCATTATTTATTTGATAATAAACAAATTACATAAACTAAAGATACAGATAAAAGGCTACTTAATTTTGTTTTTGATAAAAAAATCCAGGAACAAACAACAAAACAAAAATGGGTTGAATGAGAAATCTTCGAACATAAAAAAGGGTTAAATAATGATGTTCCACATTAATGAAGAGAATAGCGAAGAAAATAATAATTAAAATCAAAAAGAAAACGATATATAAAATGGAAGCAAATTTGACCATTTCGATTTCTTTAAAAAGAACATAAATGATTCCTAATGATATAATAGAATTCAATGCATAACGAAACAATAATCCACCAAATAATTGAAGAGGATCATAGACTGGCAAAGGAAAATTTGTAAAATCACTTTTAAAAAAATCCAAAAAAGGGTCGTAGAATAATTGATCTTCAAATGCACGAATAAGCACCAACAATCCTACCAAAAGAAGGAATAAGGCTAATCTGATTTTATTATTTAATATTTTTCGAAGCATATTTTGAAAAATTACGTACCCATATTACCCATAAAATAAAAACTATCCCATATATAAATAATGGAAAAAGCACACCATGTAAAATTTGCTTTTGATTTGGAAAATGAAATATCAACATGCACAGTAAAGCTATTCGAATAACATTTAAAACATAAATAAATAGGCTTCCGCCAAAAATAAACAGCAAAGTAGGCTTTAGCTTCCCAGAAAATGAGACCACAAAAGAAACAAACAAAATAATTACGCTGATTGCATTACAACCTTCAATAATTCGAGCTACATATTTTTGATTATAAATCAACTTAATAAAGGAATGAGATTGATTATCTTCAATTGTAAAATTAACACCAAAAAATTGCAATAATTGATTCGTGTTCTCGCCGACCATTCTTGTAATAGTATCTAATTTATTTTCTCCAAAACTATTTAGATACCCTTGATAAAGCACAGTTAATACTATGTAAGTAAAAAAAAAGGTGCCTAAAAAAAGCAAAAAAGGTTTATATCGAATAAAATATTTTTTCAAAATCAATTTTTTAACAAATTTATACAAATTATAAAACCGGCTTTAAATACTTTTGCATAAATAAAAATAAAACCATGACATTTCAAGAATTACAACCAAAAGTAACCGAAATAACATTAGATACAACTTTTTCAAGAGACGAAAAACTAAAAGCTATTTGTCAGCTTTTGAGCGACTCAATAGAATATTACAATTGGGTAGGATTCTATTTTGCCAATCATGACACTAAAACACTACATCTTGGACCTTATGTTGGCGCTGAAACGGATCATACGGTAATTCCTTTTGGAAAAGGGATTTGTGGACAAGTGGCGGTTTCTAATGAGAATTTTGTGGTGCCAGATGTTTCAGCTCAAGATAATTATATTGCTTGTAGTTTTACGGTAAAATCAGAAATCGTAGTTCCGCTTTTTGTAAACGGAGAAAACATAGGACAAATAGATATCGACAGTCATGTTATCGATCCATTTACAGAAGCTGACGAGAAATTTTTAGAATTTGTAAATCAAGAAGTTGCAAAATTATATACAGTATAACACACTGCAAATTAAATTCTTAAAGCTTAGAGAAATTTTCTCTTGCCTTTTTAAAAATAAAGATTATCTTTGCACCCGTCTTACAATAGATGTATGACATACATAAAAATCATTAAACAAATATTGGAATGTATTTAACTAAAGAGATTAAAGAAGAAATTTTCGCTAAACACGGAAATGTTACAGACACAGGAAAATCAGAAAGTCAAATTGCTTTGTTCACCTTCAGAATTAGCCACTTAACTGAGCACTTGAAAAAAAATCGTCACGATTATAACACAGAGCGTTCATTAGTATTGCTAGTAGGTAAAAGAAGATCTTTGTTGGATTACTTGAAGAAAACAGAAATCAACAGATATCGTGAGATTATCAAAGTATTGAATATCAGAAAATAATCAATACAAAAGAGGTGCGAAAGTGCCTCTTTTTGTTTTTACATACATTAATAAAAAAAGTTTGGTTTTTCATTGGGTTTTAGGCATTAACTACGCAAACAACAACTACAACACAACTAGAACCCATGTTTAACTAATAAATTAAATTTATGATTCCACAATTATTTGTAGAAAGTATCGATTTAGGTGATGGCAGAAACATCACAATCGAGACAGGTCGTTTAGCCAAACAAGCGGATGGATCTGTAGTAGTAAGAATAGGTAAAACTGTTATTTTAGGAACAGTTGTATCTTCAAGAAAAGCAAGTCCAGGAATCGATTTTCTTCCGCTTACGGTAGATTATCGTGAAAAATTTGCTGCGGCAGGACGTTTCCCTGGTGGATTCTTCAAAAGAGAAGCAAGACCAAGTGATAACGAAGTATTAACAATGCGTTTAGTTGACCGTGTTTTACGTCCACTTTTTCCAGATGATTACCATGCAGAAGTTCAGGTAATGATTCAATTAATGTCTCATGACGAAGACGTAATGCCAGATGCATTAGCAGGTTTAGCAGCATCAGCAGCTTTAGCTTTGTCTGACATTCCATTTGAAACGTTAATCTCTGAAGCTAGAGTTGGTCGAGTTGACGGAAAATTCATTATCAATCCAAGTCGTGCTCAATTAGAATTGTCTGACATCGATATGATGATTGGGGCTTCTATGGATTCTATCGCAATGGTAGAAGGAGAGATGAAAGAAATTTCAGAAGCAGAAATGCTTGAAGCAATTAAATTTGCTCACGAACATATCAAAAATCAAATTTCTGCTCAACTACGTTTACAAGCTGCTTTTGGAAAAAAAGAAACTCGTACTTACGAAGGAGAGAGAGAAGACGAAGCAATTTATGCTAAAGTAAAAGCTGCATCTTACGATATGTGTTATGCTATCGCAAAACAAGGAACAGCAAAACAAGAAAGAACAGCTCAATTTGCAGCAGTAAAAGATGAAGTAAAAGCGTTATTTACAGAAGAAGAATTGGCTGAAAACGGCGATTTAGTTTCTAAATACTTTTATAAAGCAAATAAAGAAGCAGTTCGTAATGTAACCCTAGATTTAGGAACACGTTTAGACGGAAGAAAAACTACAGAAATCAGACCAATCTGGTGTGAAGTAGATTATTTACCATCTGTACACGGATCTGCATTATTTACACGTGGAGAAACTCAAGCCTTGGCAACAGCTACTTTAGGAACCTCTAGAGAAGCAAACCAAATTGACTCTCCATCTCAACAAGGTGAAGAGCGTTTCTACTTACACTATAACTTCCCTCCTTTCTCAACTGGTGAGGCACGTCCTTTAAGAGGAACTTCAAGAAGAGAAGTTGGTCACGGAAACTTAGCTCAAAGAGCCTTAAAAAACATGATTCCTGCTGATTGTCCTTACACAATCCGTGTTGTATCTGAAGTATTAGAATCTAACGGTTCTTCTTCTATGGCAACAGTTTGTGCTGGAACATTAGCATTGATGGACGCAGGTATCCAAATGATTCGTCCAGTTTCTGGGATTGCAATGGGATTGATTACTGACGGAGAACGTTTTGCAGTATTGTCTGATATTCTTGGTGACGAAGATCACTTAGGAGATATGGACTTTAAAGTAACTGGAACTTCTGAAGGAATTACAGCTTGCCAAATGGACATCAAGATTGACGGATTGAAATATGAGATTATGGAAGCAGCATTGGCGCAAGCTCGTGACGGTCGTTTACATATCCTTGGAAAATTAATTGAAACTTTGGCATCGCCTAAAGAAGATGTTAAAGCTTACGCTCCAAAAATTATTACAAGAAGAATTCCTAATGCATTTATTGGTGCGTTGATTGGACCTGGTGGAAAAGTGATTCAAGAATTACAAAAAACAACAGGAACAACAATTGTTATCAACGAAGATCCAACTACTGAAGAAGGTGTTATCGAAATCTTAGGAACAGATCCTGCTGGAATTGAAGCAGTATTGGCTAAAATCAAGTCAATCACTTTCAAACCACAAATGAATGAAGCCTATGATGTGAAAGTAATCAAAATGCTTGATTTTGGTGCAGTAGTAGAATACCTAGAAGCTCCTGGAAATGAAGTATTACTTCACGTATCTGAGTTGGCATGGGAACGCACAGAAAATGTTTCTGATGTTGTGAAAATGGGTGACGTTTTTCAAGTGAAGTACTTAGGTATGGATCCAAAAACAAGAAAAGAAAAAGTGTCAAGAAAAGCACTTTTACCAAGACCTCCACGTGAGGAAAGAAAAGAGTAATCAGATCTTAGTTTACTAAAGGTTTATTTATAGAAAACCCCAATTCATGTATTTGAATTGGGGTTTTTCGCTTTTAATTAAAATATTTTACAAACAATTGTAACTTTTTTGAAACCCCATACGTATAACCATTTGTACACTTAAAAAATTGAGGAGACAAAAACATGAGACAACTTAAAATCACCAAGCAGGTAACTAATCGTGAAACTGCATCATTAGACAAATATTTACAAGAAATTGGAAAAGTTGACCTTATTACCGCTGACGAAGAAGTAGAATTAGCACAAAAGATTAAAGCCGGGGATCAAAAAGCCCTAGAAAAATTGACAAAAGCAAATTTACGTTTCGTTGTTTCGGTAGCAAAACAATACCAAAATCAAGGACTTACACTTCCTGATTTAATTAACGAAGGAAATTTAGGATTGATTAAAGCAGCACAACGTTTTGATGAAACACGTGGTTTCAAATTTATCTCGTATGCCGTTTGGTGGATTCGTCAATCGATATTACAAGCATTGGCTGAACAATCTCGTATCGTTCGTTTGCCTTTGAACAAAATTGGTTCTATCAACAAAATCAACAAAATGTACGCTTTATTAGAGCAATCTAACGAGCGTCCACCATCTGCTGAGGAAATTGCAAAAGAGCTTGACATGACCGTAAATGACGTAAAAGAGAGTATGAAAAACTCTGGTCGTCACTTATCAATGGACGCACCTCTTGTAGAAGGAGAAGATTCTAACTTATATGACGTTTTACGTTCAGGTGAATCTCCAAATCCGGACAGAGAATTAATTCACGAATCCTTACGTACTGAAATCGAGCGTTCATTAGAAACATTAACTCCAAGAGAAGCTGATGTAGTTCGTTTGTACTTTGGTCTTGGTGATCAACACCCAATGACATTAGAGGAAATCGGAGAAACTTTCGACCTAACTCGTGAGCGTGTGCGTCAAATCAAGGAAAAAGCAATCCGTAGATTAAAACACACTTCAAGAAGTAAAATATTAAAAACCTATTTAGGATAAAACAAATCCCAATATTTGAAATTCCAAATCCCAATTTATTTTTTGGAGTTTGGAATTTCGAATGTTGAGATTTTACAGTAAACAACAGTTTGATTGACTGTTCGTTTTTTGATTGATGATTGAAACTCCGGCTGATTACCGGAGTTTTGCTTTTTAGCCCCCTAACCCCCGAAGGGGGAATTAGAAACTTCTAATCTTTCTTTCTATTAAAAAAAAAATGCTTTTTGGATTTGATTTGGGCGTGCCCCTTCGTAAAAACTTCGGGTCGGGCTTTCGGCTTTATCTCTCCGCTACGCTACGAGGATACCACCTCTATCCCTCACGCATATATAGTACGGACAGCTCGAGCTGTCCCTAACGAGCCATCCCGATAAAAAAACTTTCGCATTAATTGTAAAAAAGTTACTTTTGCAGAAACTACAACTTTGTAAAGACGCACTGCAGTGCATCTCAACGTAACAAACAACACAATGAAAAACACAATAATTGCGCCATCAGTACTTGCAGCTGATTTTGCTAATCTGCAACGCGACATCGAAATGATTAACAACAGCGAAGCCGATTGGTTTCACATTGATATCATGGACGGCGTTTTTGTTCCCAATATTTCTTACGGAATGCCAGTTTTGGAAGCGATTACAAGACATGCTAAAAAAACAGTCGATGTTCATTTAATGATTATCGACCCGGACCGCTATATTAAAACTTTTGCTGAATTAGGAGCTAATATTCTAAGCGTACATTACGAAGCTTGCACGCACCTTCACAGAACCTTACAAGCGATTAAAGCCGAAGGTATGAAAGCCGGTGTTGCCATTAATCCACATACTAATATTGACTTATTAGAAGATGTAATCAATGATATCGATTTGGTTTGTATCATGAGCGTAAATCCAGGTTTTGGAGGTCAATCTTTTATTGAAAACACCTACGCAAAAGTTAAAAAGTTAAAAGACTTAATCAATATAAAAGGGGCGACTACACTTATAGAGGTTGACGGTGGCGTTACTAATAAAAATGCAAAACAATTGGTAGAAGCAGGAGCAGATGTTCTTGTTGCTGGTAGCTTTGTATTTAAAGCGGAAAATCCAACAAAAACGATTGCTGATTTGAAACAATTGACAGCTTTGTAGAAAGACTAGTCTCCAATAAAAAAGTCCCGTTCTGCTAAATTATCAGAACGGGACTTTTTTTATTGTTATAATATTCTAAAATGAGGACACAACAAATCCAGAACTCGATTATTTATCCGTGTAATTAATCATTGTTCTTACTTTTTCAAAAAGTTCAGGAAATTCTTTGTTGAAAATATGAGGTGTTTCGAAAAAATGCTCTAAAACTACGGCCATAAATTCTATCTGATTAGTGTAAGCGTAAATCCTGAAATAATTTGATGCAACAAGATTATTAAGAACATAGGGTTGGACTAAATATTCTTTTATTTCAACATAAGCATCCGAAAAAACAATGCTACTTTGATCCCTTCCTTTCAACCCATGAAAATATAAAGCGTGTGAAAACTCATGCAAGCCAAGATTCAGATTGTCACTTTCAAATTCAAATCCTTCCAAGAAATCCTTCCAGGACAAAACTACGGTTTTCATTCTCGGATTAAATTCTCCTTTATGGTATTCTTGATTAATGGTAGAAAAATAGGATTCCGGATACACAATAATTCGATCAAAAACATTGATTAAATAATGCCGCATTCCAAAAGTCAGCATTACGAAAGTAGCAGAAATGAGTATCCTCACTTGATCAGTAACAAAAAAATCTCCTTTCCCTACAAAATCGTACTTGGCAATAAATGCCGCCACACGATGCTCAAAAAATTGCTTTCTTTTAATGGATAACTTTTGGTAAAAGGTAAATTCCTGTTCGAGAATATATTTTTGTGAAGGAGTAAGTTTGCGCGCTATTGGGTACCAATGAATGTAAAGCGGTTTATTAAAAACAAGCACATACAAAGGTTCGATGATAATACTAAAAGCCCATCCAGCTATCAAAATGCTGAAAAATACTATCATGAAAATTTGAAATGTATCCATCTGTTTTATGGCCTAGCATAGGTTGACACACCTAAACTACAAAACTCTAGTTTGAAAACAAAAAAAAGCCACAAAACAGCTAAAGCGAGCTTTACTATTTTATGGCTAATCAAAGTTTATTAGTGGCCGCGACAGGGTTCGAACCTGCAACCCTCAGAGTCGAAATCTGATATTCTATCCAGTTGAACTACGCAGCCAGTTGATTTAAGATTGTTGATATAAAATCGTCAACCTTAAATCTAAATTTTATGTCAATAGCTTTTTTACTATTGTAGAAATGGTTTTCCCTTCGGCAGTTCCTCCTAATTGTGCAGAGGCCAATCCCATCACTTTTCCCATCGCTGCAATACCTGACGCTCCAGTTTCCGCAATGATTTTTGCAATTACAGCTTCAACTTCTGCTTCGCTTAATTGTGCTGGCAAGAATTTTTCGATTACTGCGATTTGTGCCAATTCTGGTTCAGCTAAATCCAAACGATTTTGTTCTGTAAAAATTCTAGCACTTTCCTTACGGGTTTTTACCAATCTCTGAAGCAATTTAACCTCGTCGTCTTCCGTAATTTCTTCTTTTGAACCTGTAGCCGTTTGTGCTAAAAGAATTTCAGATTTAATAGCTCTTAGTGCTTCCAATGCAACAGTATCTTTGGCTCTCATGGCGGCTTTAAGCTCGTCCATGATTTTTATTGATAAACTCATATTAATTTTAGATATTAGATTCTTGATATTAGATTTCCCATTCCACCTGAAAAACTGAACACTGCAACAGAGCACTTAAAAATTGCCCCAGATGGTAGTAAAAAGCCTTTTTGGGAGAAATTGTATTTTTTCTTGAACTTAAAAAGCGACAAGCGGAAGCTCTTTTAAGGGCTTAGAAAAAACCATTTTCGAGAAAAAGCTTGAAACGACAGCTGGATTAAGGCCTGACAAATTTAAAGAAATTAACTGGAATTAACAATAGATTGCTTTCATCTCGTTACACAAAAAAAATAACCCGAAAATTAAATTGAATTTTCGGGCTATCTCATTTTGGTTTGAGTTAGTTAATCTACATTGTCATGTAAATACGAATTGTTTGAACGCAACTGTAAATCATTGTTGCTGTCTGTCCCCACAGAAATTCTCGAATTTGTATTGTTTGGTTGATTGTTTGAGATATCAATACCTAATCTTTTGTAGGCAGGTTCTTTCTCATACTCATCAATTTTAGAAACATTATTATGAAACTTGTAATTGAATTCTTTTAGTTTTTTTCTTCTTTCGTCCGCTCTAAGTTTCAACGTTTCCTCAATTGTCATTTCCATTGGAGAAATACTTTCGAAATGAGTTGGTGCATTTGTAGATGCGTCTACTTGTTTCATCGTGATATTTAACTCGGCTGGAACAGGAACTTCAACTGCTTTCGCAATTGGTTTGGCTGCAAAATCATTCTCAACTTCCATATACTCTTCAAGAGAATATTTGATAATTCCTCTGTCAGACAATTCTGTTACTGGCACAAATTGAACTGCTTCGTTTACTTTAATCTCACGAGTTTCATTCGTTAGTTCAAACAAAACTTTATTTTCTTCCACTTGAGCTACTGGTTCCGTTTTGAAAAGTGGCAGGTCAAAAGAGAAAGCAGTTTGTTCTTGTCTTTCTATAATTTTTGGTTGTACCGCTTTAACTTCTGGTGCAGTGAAAGTAAATTCAATATCCTTAATTGGTGAAACGATTTCAAAAGTCACATCTAAATTTTTTATAAATTCAGACATAACCGTCAATTCTTCTTTATTAATTGTTGGAGCCGTAACGACTGGCGCAGGAGCTACTACTGGTTCAGCAACTAAAGTTGTATCTTCTAATAAATCAAAAACAATTCTTTCGTTAGAACTAGATGCTGGCGTTTCGCTATTTAAATCGAATGCAGCAACTGTTTTATTACTTAGATTATGAACACTTCTTTGCTCGTCCTCTAGGGTATGAATAATTTTTTTAGGTTCTGTATTTACAATTTCATTTTGTTGTTCAATATCAAATCCTGTCGCAATTATAGTAACTGCGATAGCATCCCCAAGTGATTCGTCTTCACCAACCCCCATGATAATATTGGCATTATGACCTGCTTCGATTTGAATATGATCATTAATTTCTCCAATTTCGTCAATTGTAATTTCATTAGTTCCAGAAACGATAAGCAACAATACGTTTTTGGCACCGGTAATTTTATTATCATTTAACAAAGGAGAATCCAAAGCAGAAACAATTGCTTCTTTAGCTCTATTCTCGCCTGAAGACACAGAAGATCCCATAATAGCCGTTCCGCTATTATACAATACTGTTTTAGCATCTCTTAAATCTATATTTTGAGTATAGTGATGTGTAATTACTTCAGCAATTCCTCTTGAGGCTGTTGCCAAAACTTCATCAGCTTTTGAGAACCCAGCTTTGAAACCAAGATTTCCGTACACTTCTCTTAATTTATTATTATTGATAACAATTAACGAGTCGACTTGTTTACGCAATTTATCTATTCCGATTAAGGCTTGTTCCTGACGCACCTTTCCTTCAAATAAGAAAGGTAAAGTCACAATTCCTACCGTAAGAATATCTCTTTCTTTAGCCAATTGCGCAATTACGGGAGCTGCTCCAGTTCCAGTTCCACCACCCATTCCTGCAGTGATAAAAACCATTTTAGTATTGCGATCCAACATTTTTTCTATTTCGGCAATACTTTCAATAGCGGATTGTTGACCTACATCTGGGTTTGCTCCAGCACCAAGTCCTTCAGTCAAATGCACTCCTAATTGTATTTTATTAGGAACTGAACTACTTTGGAGGGCTTGTGAATCAGTATTGCAGACGATAAAATCTACGCCTTTAATCCCTTGTTTGAACATGTGATTTATAGCGTTACTACCGCCTCCACCTACACCAATTACTTTTATTACATTTGATTGATTCTTTGGTAAATCAAATGAAATACTTCCAAATTCTGAGTTGCTCATCATTTTATTTGGTTTTTAAATTCTTGTTTAATTCTTTTTTCTCTACTAAAAGCTTGGGGCAAAAAGGAGATTTAAAATATTATTTATTTTGCTGTTATTCTGCGTTATCTAAGAAATCTTTAATTTTATCAACATATCTGTCAAAAAACGATCTTTGGATTTTATCCCCGGTAGACTCTTCTTGTTTACCTCTAAAGCTTTTTACTTCCTCTTCCATCTCTATTCTAGGAACTTCCACCTCAGTATTTTGCATAACTGGCGGTCTGTAAACAATAGTTTTTGGAGGCTCAATAGCATCCATTCGTACTGCACTTTGAGAATTATTTTGAATGCTATTCATCACCAATCCTACTGCCGTTGCATATAAAGGACTTGAAATCTCCTCATCAGAATCTCCAGCTAAATGCTCGTTTGGATATCCAATTCTGGTATCCATT
This sequence comes from Flavobacterium sp. CG_9.10, assembly GCF_015752245.1. Classification (NCBI taxonomy): domain Bacteria; kingdom Pseudomonadati; phylum Bacteroidota; class Flavobacteriia; order Flavobacteriales; family Flavobacteriaceae; genus Flavobacterium; species Flavobacterium sp. CG_9.10. The sequence goes on along the minus strand of NZ_JADOVD010000005.1, from coordinate 108,638 downwards.
CCAGTTATGTATTCCACTAACTGCTTGATGTGTTTCAATTGAGCACCTCCACCGGTAAGCACAATCCCAGCAATTAATTTTTTACGAGGATCTTCATGACCGTACGCTTTTACTTCGGTGAAAACCTGATCTATAATTTCTACTACACGAGCGTGAATTATTTTAGACAAATTCTTTAAAGAAATTTCTTTTGGTTCTCTACCTCTCAATCCTGGAATAGAAACAATTTCGTTGTCTTTATTTTCTCCTGGCCAAGCAGATCCAAATTTAACTTTCAATAACTCCGCTTGTTTTTCAATTATAGAGCAACCTTCTTTAATATCATCTGTAATTACATTTCCTCCAAAAGGTATTACAGCAGTATGACGAATAATACCATCTTTAAAAATGGCCAAATCCGTTGTTCCGCCACCGATATCGATAAGTGCAACTCCAGCTTCTTTTTCTTCCTGACTTAAAACAGCATCAGCAGACGCTAATGGCTCCAATGTCAAACCGGACAATTCAATTCCCGAACTCTGAATACATCTCCCTACATTACGTATCGATGATGCTTGACCTACTACAACATGAAAGCTCGATTCTAATCTTCCGCCATACATTCCTATAGGCTCTTTAATTTCCGATTGCCCGTCAATTTTAAATTCCTGTGGTAATACATGTATAATTTCTTCGCCAGGTAACATGGCCAATTTATTTACTTGGTCAATTAAAAGCTGAATATCATTCCCTCCAATTACTTCTTCGGGATTATTTCTGCTAATATAATCTGTATGTTGAATGCTACGAATATGCTGACCAGCTATCCCAACAACGACATCTTTAATCTTATAACCTGAATTATTTTCAGCTTCCTGAATTGCTTGTTGGATAGATTGAATAGTTTGAGTAATGTTATTCACAACACCTCTTGCCACACCCAAGCTTTTGGATTTTCCAATACCCAAAATCTCTAATTTTCCGTACTCATTTTTCTTGCCTATCATGGCAACTATTTTGGTTGTCCCAATATCTAGACCTACTGCAATATTCTCTTTTTCCATTATCTATTATTTAGTGCAAACTACTTGTTCCGTAAATCTGAGATCTATTTTTTTATATTTATACAACGAACTATCTAAAACTGCTTTTTGAAAAAAAGCTTTATAATTTTTAAATTTACGCTCAACATTTATCATTCTGCCAAAATCAATTTGGTAATCAAAATTTCTGTTGAGCATTAATAAGCTACCATTCGGCATAATTTGAATCCCAATGATGTTTTTTTTCAAAAACGCATCGTCATAGATTATGCGAAATAAATCGGCTAAATCTTCGTTATTTTTTTTATTAATCCCCCCCGAAACAAGTGGAACTCTAGCTGTAAAATTTGTTGACAATGGCATTCTACTTCCTTTGTAATCAATATAGAAAGACCCTTCATCATTAAAAACTCTGGCTATAGGAGTCTTTTGTTTCACCACTGCTTTTAGAACACCGTCGATACTCACAAATACATCTGATTTTTCAATCATTTCTTGTGCATCTAGAATTCTTTCCAGCTTATTCAAATCTAAATTAACTTTTTGAATGCTCGATGCATCTTTTTTATTTTCTATTAACAATTTATTAACCGTTTCTTGTCTTACAAAAGGAGCGTCATCTCCTACAAAAACAACCACAGATTTACTCACTTTTCTATTCGCGTTTCGATTCGAAGTAAACGAAAACAGAAAAATCACCAATGCAAACATGAGTACTAATCGAATATTTGTCCAATTAAAGAGTTTCATTTATCGCTTTTTTAATTGTTGGTACCAGTTCTCCAATATCTCCCGCGCCAATAGTTACAATAACTGTTGCATCGCTGGCTAAAATGGTTGGAACTAAATCATTTTTATTTACCAATTTTATATTATCATTCGTCATTTTATCCATCAACCATTGCGATGTTATTCCCTCCATCGGTAATTCACGAGCAGGATAAATATCCAACAAAACAACTTCGTCAAAAGCAGATAAACTTTTCGCAAAATCATCTGCAAAGTCTCTGGTTCTGCTAAATAAATGGGGTTGAAAAATAGCCAAAACTTTTTGATTTGGATACAATTCTCTAACTGCCTGATGCACCGCATTTATTTCCGTTGGATGATGCGCGTAATCATCAATGTAAACTAAATTATCTGTTTTGATTTGGTAGGAAAACCGTCGCTTTATTCCTTTGAATGATGCTATGGCTTTTGCAATGGCATCGGTTGGGGTGCCGAATAATTTTGCCATTGCCATAGCCATTAATGCATTCATTAAATTGTGTCTTCCAGGTAATCCAAATTGTAAATCTTTTATAATTTCGGTTGGAGTTTGCACATCAAACACATAACTTCCATTTCCTATTCGAACGTTAAAAGCCTTATAAACAGCCTCTTCATTGACCGCACAAGTAACTCCTTCAATATGTAATTCCTTCGTTATAAATAGATTACTTTTATCTTCTACTTTAGATGCAAATTCTATAAATGATTCTTCTATTGCTGCTGTTGTTCCATAAATATCCAAATGATCGGCATCCATCGAGGTAATACAGGCAATATTAGGATGTAAATGCAAAAACGAACGATCAAATTCATCTGCTTCAACAACAGTGACTGTTTTACCGCTTCCTATTAAATTTGAATTATAATTCTCTACAATTCCCCCAATAAAAGCAGTAACATCAGCACCACTTTCATATAAAATATGGCCTAAAATACTTGAAGTTGTTGTTTTACCATGAGTCCCAGCTACTGCAAAGCAAAAAGTGTCCTTAGTAATTATTCCTAATACCTCTGCTCTTTTTTTAACATTATACTCTCTTTCCAAGAAATAATTCCACTCGGAATGAGCTTTAGGAACTGCTGGAGTAATAATAACTAACGTGTTTTCCAAGAAGTAATCTTTTGGAATCAAATCAATATTATCTTCAAAATGAATTGAAATACCGCTTTCTATTAATTCATCGGTAAGCATAGTTGGTGTTTTATCATAACCCGAAACTTGCTTTCCGATATTTTTGAAATAACGAGCCAAAGCACTCATACCGATGCCTCCAATTCCTATAAAATAGACGTTATGTATTTGATTTAAGTTCATTTATTTAGGTCTTTACTCTATTATCTATTCTTTTTTTTATCTAATTAACTTTACAATTTCATCAACAATTTGTTTTGTTGCTTCAGGCATTGCTAATTGTTTTATATTTTCACTCAGTTGATTTTGTTTTCCCTGGTCTTTCAGTAAGGCTTCAAAAACAAGACCAAATTGCGAATCAAGTTCACTTTCCTTCAACATAATCGCTCCTTTTTTATCAACAATTGATTGAGCATTTTTAGTTTGGTGATCCTCAGCAACATTAGGCGAAGGAATAAAAATTACAGGTTTTCCCACAATGCACAACTCCGACACTGACGATGCACCTGCACGAGAAATAACGATATCAGCGGCAGCATAAACTAAATCCATTCTTTCGATAAAAGCCATTACCTGAACATCACCTTCATTATATTTATTATAATCTTCAAAATATAATTTCCCGCATTGCCAAATAACCTGAACATTTTGAGAAAGTAAATTATTTAATTCTTTTTCAATTAATTGATTTACTCTTCTCGCACCCAAACTTCCTCCAAGAACCAACAATGTTTTTTTGTTGGTATCCAAATTAAAATTCAGTATTGCTTCTACTCTTTTGTTTTCAATTCCAATTAAATCTTGACGCACCGGATTCCCTGTCAAAATCATTTTGCTTTTAGGAAAAAAACGCTCCAGATTTTCATAAGCCACACAAATTTTGTTTGCTTTTTTACTTAGCCATCTATTTGTAATTCCCGGATACGAGTTTTGTTCTTGAATCACGGTGGGAATTTTAGCTATCGCAGCGACTTGTAATAATGGTCCGCTTGCAAAACCTCCAGTTCCTATAACAACATTTGGTTTAAACTCTCTGATTATTGTTCTGGATTTTAATAAACTTGCAAATAACTTAAGTGGAAAAAGTGAATTGTCAAATGTCAATCGTCGTTGAATACCAGAAATCCAAAGTCCTTTAATTTTATAACCAGCTTGAGGGACTTTTTGCATTTCCATTTTATCCTGAGCTCCTACAAAAAGAAATTCAGCATCTGGAAAACGAGATTTTAATTCATTGGCAATCGCAATCGCAGGATAAATATGTCCTCCAGTTCCGCCGCCACTTAATATGAATTTGTATTGTTTCATTTTTATAATGTTACTGAGTTCCTATGTTTTCAAAAATTATTTAATCCTAAAATTGATTACTTATTTAAAACTGCATTCATTGGATTCTTAGCCTTATCCACAATGGAATAATCATTATTTTTAGTCTCTTCCTCCTCTAATTCTCTGTCAATTAATTTTTGCAAGGCCTCTTCTCTCAAAGCAGAGTCTTTTAGTTCCTGAGCAATTTCTTCTTCTTTTTTGGTTACACTTATTATTATTCCAAGTGCAAAACAAGTCATCCAGATGGAACTTCCTCCACTACTTATCAACGGCAATGTTTGTCCCGTAACCGGTAATAATTCTACTGCAACTGCCATATTAATCATTGCCTGAAATATCATTGGAAAACCTAATCCTATAACCACTAATTTGCCGAACAACGTCTTCGCTTTATGAGATGCAATAACAAATCGAAACAACAACAATAAATATAAAGCAAGCACTCCTAAACCTCCTAGTAGTCCATATTCTTCCACAATAATGGCATAAATAAAATCCGAAGAAGATTGTGGTAAAAAATTCTTCTGAACACTTTTACCTGGACCTAAACCATATATTTTACCAGATGCAATTGCGATTTTAGCCTTCTCGATTTGATAATCATCTTCATCGGGTTTATCCGTGCTAAAATTATCTATTCTGCTTTCCCAAGTATGGACCCTGCTAAAAAATCTGGAATCTGGAAAAGCCTTAGAAAGCAGCACAAAAAAAGCAAGAAATATTATTCCTGTTCCTATAATAATTCCAATATATTTTAAAGGATATTTACCTATAAAAGCCAACATCAATATCATTGAGAAAATCAGTGCTGTTGTAGAAAAATTGGCAGGTAAAATCAAGATTAAAGTAAAAAATACGGGCAACCAAAGCTCCCATAAAGAGGACTTGAATGTTATAGGTTCTTCTCTAGTTTTGGACAAATAACGAGCTACAAATATAAATAACACAATAGAGGCTAATGTCGACGTTTGAAATGTTATCCCAATAAATGGTACTTGAATCCATCGACTGGCATTGGCGCCAGCTATAACTGTTCCTTTAATTAATGTATAGGCCAGTAATATCCAAACAACAGGTAATCCTACTTTAGAAATTGCTCTAAAATAATGATACGGCACTTTATGAACCAAGTAAATAATGGTAAAACCAATACAAATGTGAGCCAGATGTTTTACCAAATACCCCAATGTATTTCCGTTTCCTTGACCTATATAAGCCAAATTACTACTTGCACTAAAAACAGGCATAAACGAAAACAAGGCCAATAAGGCCACAAATGACCAAATCCCTTTATCTCCTTTTAAATTGCCTATTAGTTTTTTCATTCTTTCTTTTTGTTTAAAGTTTTTTTCGTTTAAAGTTTAAAGTTGGCCAACTTAGAACGAAGAAACTTTTTTATAAATTCTTAACCGCTTGTTTAAATTGATTCCCTCTGTCTTCATAATTTTCAAACAAATCGAAACTGGCGCAAGCTGGCGACAATAAAACCGTATCTCCTTTTTCTGTTAGACGTTGTGCCATTTTTACTGCATCATTCATGTTATCCACTTCCACCATGATATCAACTACATTCCCAAAAACATCTATGATTTTCTTGTTGTCGACCCCAAGACAGATAATCGCTTTGACTTTTTCACGAACTAGTGACATCAATTCGTTATAATCATTTCCCTTATCAACACCACCCACAATCCAAACTGTAGGTGTATTCATGCTGTCTAATGCAAAAAAAGTTGCATTGACATTGGTTGCTTTGGAGTCATTGATGTACTGCACATTTTGAATTTTCAAGACTTTTTCAAGACGATGCTCTACTCCTTGAAAATTAGATAAACTTTCACGTATTGTAGATTTTCTAATCTGCATCAGTTTCGCTACAGAGGTTGCTGCCATTGCGTTTTTCATGTTATGTTTTCCTTCCAAGGCAATATGCTCTGTATCCATTTTAAACTCTTCTTGATTGATGGTTATTTCCATTTTGTTGTTTTTTATATAAGCTCCTTCGCTGAAAGTTTTAGTCAATGAAAAAGGAATTAATTTAGCTTTAGTTGTATGCGTTTTAAACCATCCCGCAATGGCTTCATCATCTGCGTCGTATATGAGGTAGTCTTCCTCCGTTTGATTCATAGTAATTCTAAATTTTGAATCAATGTAATTTTCATATTTATATTCATATCGATCCAAATGATCCGGACTGATATTCGTAATAATTGCAATATGCGGTTTGAAATCTTTGATTCCATCTAACTGAAAACTACTCAACTCCAGCACATATGAATCAAATTTATTATCAGCGACTAGCCAAGCAAAACTCTTTCCAATATTTCCTCCCAATCCTACATTCAAACCGGCAGATTTCAACAAATGATAAGCCAGCATAGTAGTGGTGGTCTTCCCGTTACTTCCTGTTATTCCAATAATTGTCGCATCCGTAAAGGGTGCTGCGAACTCAATTTCTGATATCACTGCAATTCCTTTCTCAATAAGTTTCTTTACTATTGGAGATTTTTCAGGGATTCCAGGGCTTTTCATCACCACATCAGCATTTAGAATCAGAGCTTCCGTATGCTGCTCTTCCTCCCATGCTATTCCATTAATAATAAGAACTTCTTTGTAATTTGCTTTTATCTTTCCAAAATCAGAAACGAATACATCATATCCTTTTTTCTTACCCAGAATAGCAGTGCCAATACCACTTTCTCCTCCTCCTAAAATAACTAATCTCATACTATCTTAGTTTTAAAGTAACAATTGATAATATGGCGAGCATGATAGCAACAATCCAAAATCGAGTGACTATTTTACTTTCGTGATAGCCTTTTTTCTGATAATGATGATGCAATGGTGACATTAGAAAGATTCTTCGGCCTTCGCCAAAGCGTTTTTTGGTGTATTTGAAATAGCTAACTTGTAGTACGACAGATAAATTTTCGACAAGAAAAATTCCACATAATAGAGGGATTAGCATCTCTTTTCGAACTGCAATTGCCAAAACGGCAATAATTCCGCCTATTGTTAAACTTCCCGTATCCCCCATAAAAACAGAAGCCGGATAGGAATTATACCATAGAAAACCAATTAATGCTCCCACAAACGAAGCGATAAACACCGTCATTTCCCCCGAACTAGGGATATACATTATATTCAAATAGTTAGAAAAAATAATATTTCCAGAAACGAAAGTGAAAATCGCAAGCGCCAAGACCGAAATCGCTGAAGTTCCCGCGGCTAACCCATCAATTCCATCGGTTAAATTAGCACCATTAGAAACAGCAGTAATAATAAAAATAACTATAGGAATAAAAACTAACCACGCCCATTTTTCATACCCTTCACCTGTCCATGCCAATAATTCAGCATAATCAAATTCATTGTTTTTAAAGAAAGGAATTGTCGTTGCAGTAGATTTTTCTTCAACTGGCGCTTGAACAATCACATTTTCTGTTGGTGTTTTAAAAATATCCGTTTTACTTGTATCTTGTCTTACCGTAACCGCCGGACTAAAATAAAGTACTGAGCCTACAATTAATCCCAAACCAACTTGTCCAAAAACTTTAAAGATTCCTTTTAGACCTTCTTTATCTTTTTTGAAAATTTTTATATAATCATCTATAAAACCAATCGTTCCCATCCAAAGCGTTGTGACAATCAATAAAACAATATAGATATTATGCAGTTTTGCAAAAAGTATAACAGGGACCAAAGTGGCAAATATGATAATCAAACCTCCCATCGTAGGTGTACCTGCTTTTTCATTTTGACCAGCTAAGCCTAGCTCGCGCACTGTTTCTCCTACTTGTTGTCTTTGAAGGAATGCAATGATTCTTTTCCCATAAATCGTGGACAATAGTAGCGAAAGCATAAATGCTAAAGCGGATCTAAAAGTTATGTATTGAAAAACACCCGTTCCAGATACATTTAATGTTTTGTCTAAATATTCAAATAAATAATATAGCATATTCGGTTATGTGTTTATTTGGTTATTTATTAAGTTGTTCTAAAATTTCCTTAACCGTTTCCATGTCATCAAAATGTTGACGAATGCCTTTAATCTCTTGGTAAGTTTCGTGTCCTTTACCGGCAATTAATATAATATCATTTGGCTGAGCCAATTGACAAGCTGTTTTTATAGCCTGTTTCCTATCGCTAATCGTTAGCAATTTTTTATAGTTTTGAGGCGCAACACCTTGTTCCATTTCGCTAATGATAACATCGGCATCTTCACCTCTTGGATTGTCCGAAGTGAAGATTGCTTTATCACTAAGTTCAGACGCGATACCGCCCATAATTGGTCGCTTTGCTTTATCTCTATCTCCTCCACAACCCACAACTGTAATTAATTGTTCGTTTTTTGTGCGAATATCATTTATAGTTTTTAGTACGTTTTCTAAAGCATCCGGCGTATGAGCATAATCCACAATTGCAGTAATATTGGTTGTAGAAACAATAAATTGGAAACGACCTGAAACACTTTCTAAATCAGATAACAATCGCAATACTTCCAAACTTTCTAAACCCAATTGAACTGCAGCTCCGTAGATCGCCAATAAATTATAAGCATTGAATGTACCTATAAGCTTAACCCATACTTCATTTCCATTTATTTTCAACAACAAACCTGACAATTGATTTTCCAGGATTTGCGCTTTATAATCTGCATACGATTTTAAGGCATACGTAAGTTTTTTGGCTGCTGTATTTTGCAACATTACTTGCCCATTTTTATCATCAATATTTACTAATACAAAAGCTGCTTTAGGCAAATTATCGAAAAACGACTTCTTAACATCCCTATATTCTGCAAACGTGGGGTGATAATCCAAATGATCGTGAGATAAATTGGTAAAAATACCCCCAACAAAATGTAATGCTTCTGTTCTTTTTTGATGAATCCCATGTGAACTCACCTCCATAAAACAATATTCAACACCGTTTTCCACCATTTCTTTCAGATAATGGTTAATTGTGATTGAATCCGGAGTGGTATGTGTCGCTTTATATTCTTTCTCATCCACCAAAATTTTTACAGTAGATAATAATCCAACTTTAAAACCTGCTTTTTTAAACAATTGATACAACAACGAAGCAATTGTCGTTTTACCATTTGTTCCTGTAATACCAACTAATTTCAGCTTTTCAGAAGGGTCACCAAAATAATTTGCAGCCATATATGCTAGGGCTGAATTAGTGTCTTTTACCTGAACGTAGGTAATTCCTTTGACAAGAACTTCTGGAAGTGTATCGCAAATAACTGCCGAAGCTCCTTGCTGAATTGCTTTTTCTATATAATCATGTCCGTCTGAAATAGAACCGCGAATCGCTATAAAAACATCATTTTTTTCGATTTTTCTAGAATCGAAATCCATTTTGTCAATAGCAATATCTGTCGAACCATTAACGGCAATGATAGCTACTTTGTATAATATGTCTTTTAATATACTCATGATAATTCTAATAGTATAGTTGCGTTTTTCACAATGTTTTGGCCAGCCTGAAGCGATTGTTTTTTTACTTTTCCTATTCCAACAACTTTCACTTTTACACCTAAATTCTCCAATAAAGCTAAGGCGTCCATTCCTGACATTCCTTTTACATCAGGTATCAATTGAGCTTTATTTTGTGATTTTACAAAATAAGAATCATAATTACTTTCCTGCTTTGGTATCTTTCTATCCAAATTCTTAATCTTATTAGTCGAAGGAGCATCAGTAAAAATCTTTTGCGCAATCCTTTTAAAAACGGGACCTGCCACATCTGCACCATAATAATTATTATTTATCGTACTAGGCTTATGAACGACAACTATACAAGAATATTTTGGATGCTCTGCTGGAAAATAACCAACAAATGAAGAGGCGTAATATTTTCCTGCTCCACCATCTTTTGCATAATTTACTTGGGCCGTTCCTGTTTTACCCGCCATAGAAAAATCTTTAGAGTAAAGCTTAGCACCCGTCCCTTTTTTAACAACATTCAACAAAACGGCTTTTAGTTTCAAAATAGTTTCTTGCGAACATACTCTAGGATTTAAAACGACTTTGTCAATTTTTTTGATCGTTTTATTCCATTCTTTTATTTCCGAAACAAACTGAGGTTTTACCATCACTCCGTTATTAGCAACTGCATTATAAAACGTAAGCGTTTGCATAGGTGTTACCGAAACGCCGTAACCAAAAGCCATCCAAGGGAGAGAAATATTAGACCAGTTTTTATCCTTTGGTTGGGGTATTCTGGGCATTCCTTCTCCTTTTAAATCAAGACCTAATTTTCTATTCAAACCATATGAATCAACATGATTTACAAATTTTGAAGGATTATTTTTGTAGTTATTATAGACTGCTTGTACCATCACTGTATTTGAAGAAACTTCAAATCCACGAGCCAAAGATATTTTGCCATAACCTCCTTTATGAGAATCCCGTACTGCTTTTCCTGAATACCTAATTTCACCACCCTGACTATCATAAACAGTGCTCGTATCCGCCACTTTATCTTCAAGAATAGTCATTAAATCAACCAGTTTAAACGTAGAACCTGGCTCGTGAGACTCGGCGACTGCATAATTAGTAGTTTCATAATAGGTTCCGTCCTTACCTCTTCCTAAATTCGAAATTGCCTTTACTTGTCCTGTACTGGTCTCCATAACGACCACGCAACCGTGATCTGCTTGATAATCTTCTAATTGTTTTAATAATGCATGATGAGCAATATCCTGGATAAAAACATCAATTGTAGAGATCACATCGTATCCGTCCTGTGGGTCCACTTCGTTAATGTCACGCAAAGGTTTCCATTGTCCTTTTGCAATTTTTTGTTTTAAAATGTTCCCATCTTTACCATTAAGATAATTACGGTAAGCCCATTCTATCCCTTTACCGTCTGAAGATCCGTTTGAATTTCTTCTTTCATAGCCAATGGTACGTTCTGCAATTTTTCCTATTGGATGTTTCCTAACCGTTTCTTGTTCAATGATAATTCCGCCTTTATTGCTTCCCAAATTAAACAATGGAAACCCTTTAATTTTAAAATATTCTGTGTAGCTTAAATTTCGTGCAATCAAATAATATCTATTTTTGTTTGCTCTTGCTTTTCTTAATTCATTTTGAAAATAAGTAGACGGTTTTCCTAAAATTAAAGCTAATGAATCCGATAATGGTTTAACATTTTTTTCGAATGATTCCGCTTTTGGAGTAACAGCATCAAAACGAATTTCATAATTAGGAATAGAAGTTGCCAAAAGGCTGCCGTCAGCAGAGTAAACGTTTCCTTTATTAGCAGGAATCAAAAAATTTCTTACCGTTCTTTCTTTGGCTAGCTTTCTATAATAATCCCCTTCTACCCACTGAATATTTGTCAACTTAACAGCAATCGCAATGGCCATCAAAAAGATAGCGAAAGCGACCAGATAAATTCTGTATGATATGTGTTTATCTTCTACTGCCATATTTTTTTAAAGAAACTTTTTTCTTCTTCTTTTTTAACTTCTATTTTAACTGGTGGAACTGTTGATGGAAAAATATTTTTTTCAACCATTTTTTCAGAAACAGTCGATTCCATTTTCAATTTCATTAACTCAGATCGTCTGTCAACAAATTCCGAACGTAATTCTTTTACTTGATTTGTCAACTCAGAAATTTTAAAAACTTTTTGCTCAAAACGCTGCGTGTTTGCAATCATAACTAAAGTCAAAACAATAACAAAAACGATAAAGCGCCAATTCTTAACTGCATCATCATCTATAAGAAACCTCGCTTTTAATACACTGTGAACTCTGTTTTTCATTTTCATATAACTAACTATCTCTTTTCAGCTATTCTTAATTTTGCACTTCGAGCTCTATTGTTAATTTTTATCTCAGCAGCATCCGGAACTATTAATTTTCCAATAGTTTTAAATGGAACAGAAAAATTACCAAAAAAGTCACGCTCAGGTTCCCCTTCAAACATTCCATTTTTCATAAACCGTTTCACCAATCGATCTTCCAATGAGTGATAAGAGATAACAGATAATCTTCCATTTGGATTCAATATTTCTAATGACTGTTCCAAAAACTCTTTCAAAACATCCATCTCTTGATTCACTTCAATACGGATAGCCTGATAGATTTGAGCTAAAATTTTATTTCTGACTCTTTCCGGTAAATATTTCGTTAAAACCTCTTTCAATTCATCTGTTGTTTTGATTGGACGCTCCTCTCTGGCTTCGACAATTGTTCTTGCCAAAGCTGGTGCATTTTTCAATTCCCCATAATCCAAGAACACTCTTTTTAGATTTACTTCATCATATTCATTAACCACACGATATGCATTTAAATCATTTTTCTGACTCATTCGCATATCTAATTCCGCATCAAAACGAGTAGAGAAACCTCTTTCTGGCACATCAAACTGATGTGAAGAAACGCCTAAATCCCCTAAAATTCCATCAACACTTTTTACACCATAAAAGCGTAAAAATCTTTTTATAAATCTGAAATTCTCATTTATCAGCGTGAATCTTTCGTCTGGCAAAGCATTCGCTAAAGCATCTTCATCCTGATCAAAAGCAAATAACTTTCCGTTTGGACCAAGTCTTTTTAAAATCTCTTTTGAATGACCACCGCCACCAAAAGTCACATCTACATAAATGCCGTCTGGCTTAATATTTAAACCATCTACTGATGCTTGAAGCAAAACCGGATTATGATATTCCATACTCATTGTCATTTATATTTCCCATTACTTCCTCTGCTAAATCTGCAAAATCAAAATCGTCGCCGCTTATTGATTTTTCGTACAGATCTTTATCCCAAATCTCAACAATATTTACTGCTGATGAGAATACCACGTCTTTTGCAATAGTTGCAAATTGCACTAAATCTTTTGGCACTAATAATCTACCCAAAGCGTCAATCTCAACCACCTTAACTCCGGCGGTAAACCTTCGAATAAAGTCATTGTTTTTCTTTACGAACTTATTTAGCTTGTTGATTTTTTGCATCACCAAATCCCATTCTTTCATAGGATATAATTCTAGACATGGCTGAAATAAGGAACGCTTCAAAACAAAACCGTCTTGAAGAGAAGAAGCCAATTGCTTTTTTAAAGGCGCTGGTAAAAGCAGCCTTCCTTTAGCATCAACTTTACATTCATATGTTCCAATAATTGTGTCCAAGCAAAATGTATTAAATGGTGTAGAGCAAAAATAGAAAAAAAACTACCACATTTTACCACTATATACCACTTTGTTAATAAGTTTCACCACTTTAGACTAAAAACCCTTAATTTTTGGACAATCAGAACGTTAGAGCTATTTTATTTTATTTGTAAGAAAGATAACATCAATAAAAAAGAAGCCCGTAAAACATTATACGAATTCAATTTTAATTTTGGCAAAAAGAGCAAATAATTAACAATTCGCATCATAAAAAACCAAAAAATAGCAATATTAACTGGAGATTTAAAAACAATTAAAATTGTTGTAAAAAATTATATTTATTTATTAAATCATATATTTGTCAAAATTGAAAATCCGCATTCTAGAAAAATGGAAAAACACTATAAAAAAGAAGGTAAATACAGCTATTATGAAGCTGGAGAAGGAATCCCAATCGTCATCCTTCACGGCTTGATGGGAGGATTAAGTAATTTTGACGCCGTTGCTAGTTATTTTTCTACCAGAGGTTACAAAATAATAATCCCCGATCTTCCAATATATACACAAAGCATTTTAAAAACTAACGTTAAGGCTTTTGCTCGCTACGTTAAAGATTTTATTACATTCAAAGGTTTAGAACGAGTAATTCTTTTAGGAAATTCGTTAGGGGGCCATATTGCACTTTATCATACAAAAATGTATCCTGAAAAAGTAGCGGGTCTTGTAATAACCGGAAGTTCTGGTCTTTACGAAAGTGCGATGGGCGATAGTTATCCAAAAAGAGGTGACTATGAATACATCAAGAAAAAAGCAGAAGATGTTTTTTACGATCCAAAAATCGCCACTCCGGAACTTATTGACGAAGTATATGCTTCCGTGAATGACCGAATAAAATTAATAAAAACATTGACGATTGCCAAAAGCGCCATTCGTCATAATATGGCAAAGGATTTACCAAAAATGCATGTTCAAACCTGCATCATTTGGGGCAAAAATGACAAGGTAACACCTCCGGATGTTGCTGTAGAATTTAATAAATTATTGCCAAATTCAACCTTATATTGGATTGACCACTGTGGCCATGCTGCCATGATGGAACAGCCGGAAGAATTTAATCGTTTACTGGAAGAATGGTTATCAGTAACCCATTTACAAGTACACGCTTAAAAAAAGAATAATTAGATACGCAAATCATGAAAATTAATACTGCCGAATTTATAATTAGCAACTCTGATGTAGCCAAATGTCCCAAAGACTTTTTGCCGGAATATGCTTTTATAGGCCGATCAAATGTTGGAAAATCCTCGTTGATAAACATGCTAACGAATCACAAAAAATTAGCCAAAACATCTGGAAGACCTGGAAAAACCCAATTAATTAATCATTTTTTAATTAATAGCAATTGGTTTTTAGTCGATTTGCCAGGTTATGGCTATGCAAAAGTTTCTAAAAAAACAAAATCTGTTTTTCAGGAATTTATCACTGATTATTTTGAAACAAGAGAGCAATTAGTCTGTGCTTTTGTGTTGATTGATATTCGTCATGAGGCACAAACCATCGATATTGAATTCATGTCGTACATGGGAGAAAGCGAAATCCCTTTTTGCATTGTTTTCACTAAAGCAGATAAAATCAGTAAGGTAAAAATCGATTCTCACGTTGCCGCTTACAAAAAGAAAATGTTTGCTAATAACTGGGCCGAAATGCCTCACTATTTCGTAACATCTGCAACAGAATCTACGGGAAAAGAAGAATTACTTTCCTATATCGATGAAGTGAATCAAGAAGTATTCAAAAATAACGATCAGTTTTAGAAAGGCTCTACTTCACATTTTTAAACAAATAAAAATCCCAAAACTTAAATAAAAGTTTTGGGATTTTTGTTTTAGAAAAGAAACAAATCTACTTTGTTAACTCTAATTTCTCTGCAAAATAATCACAGAAATCTTTCATGGTATCGGCCATTTTCTCATCATCGGTGGCACGTTTAAAAGTTTCAGACATAGCCACTAAAGTTTGATGAAAGAAAATTTTCATTTCATCGACTGGCATATCTTTAGTCCATAAATCGATACGCATGCTTTCTTTAGCTTTACTGTCCCAAATAGACAACATAATAGCTTTAGCTTCCTGCGCTTCCACTCCGCCGTCTTTAGCAGACCACATTAATTTTTCCGGAACACGGTTATCGTCTAATTCGATTAGAAATTTAATTTCTGATGTATTTTTATCTGACATTACTTTTTAGGTTTGTATTTTGATTTTTCAAATATTTCTTTTGCATCTGTTTTTAATAACTCGGTGATAGGTACCTCGTTATTTTTCATGTAAGAACGAACAATTTGCCAGCCAATCCAAGCGCCAACGCGTCCTGGCGACTCATTATCAATTTCTAAATAAAATTTAGAAAACGGAGCCGGACTGATAAATCGCGGCAACAGCTTTTGATCATCACTGTAGAGCATTTCCTTTTCTATAAAATACCGCCACATATAACTTTCATTTTCTTGACACCATTTTATTTGTTCAGGTGTATAACCCATTTTGTCTGCATCACTATAATTTGGCAAAAGTAAGTCTTTTAAATATAACTGTTTTCCAAAATAAACCATTTGATTCAGCAAATTTTTATCTGAAGCAGGGGCAATTTTACGTGCCGAAAAACTAGAAACAATATCTGGCATTATTTGACTTTGTTCCAAATTCTGCTTGATATAATTTGGAAACTGATAAAATTTATGTTCTTTACCCAAATACAGTTCAAGAGAAACAATTACCAAACTATCAGCGTATATAGCCTTATTGTTATAATCCATTTCAGAAATTATGGTAACAACTTTTGGCGTTTTAGTGTTAGGAAAATAATATTTAATATGTTTAAAAAGCTCCTCAAGTTCCACTTTTACGGGTTCGAAATTTGAATATTTCTTTTCAACTTCGGTATATAACTCGCGCCATAAGGGATCTTGCATCTTATTTAACCAAACACTATCATCATTGCCTTGAGGGAAAAAATAGGGATACTCTTTTTTCAAATTCCCCAAATCTTTGGAGGGAGTTTCAAAAAATATTTTGTCAAATCGTTCAATTTTAAGTTCTAAAGGAATCGCATCAACTGCCTTTTCCGTTTTACTTTTTTTATCACAAGATAAAAAAACTAAACAAAAGGCTATGGACAATAGATGTATTTTCATATTTATTAAGTAAATTTGTAGCCAAAGTAATAGTAAACGAATAAACCACGAATTGATTTGCAAATATACATTCCTACTTTTTAATACCTAAACTATTATGATTAAAAATACCACTATGCAAGTTGAAAAAATAAATATACATATTGTAAATTGGTTAAAAACATATGCCGAAAATGCCAATGTCAATGGCTTTGTTATAGGAATCTCAGGCGGAGTTGATTCAGCGGTGACCTCAACGTTATGTGCACAAACCGGGTTGAAAGTTTTATGTGTGGAAATGCCTATACATCAAGCGCATAGCCATGTTACCCGCGGACGGGAACACATTGACCAATTAAAAATGAAATTTCCTAATGTGAGCAGTATTGAAGCTGATTTAACTTCGGTATTTGAATCATTTAAAAAAGTAGTTCCAGATGATGTTGAAACACATAAACTTCATTTATCCTTAGCTAATACTCGCGCTCGTTTACGAATGACCACACTGTATTATTTTGCCGGTATTTACGGATTATTGGTTGCTGGAACTGGAAATAAAGTGGAAGATTTTGGTGTTGGTTTTTATACCAAGTACGGTGATGGTGGTGTCGATTTAAGCCCAATTGCCGATTTAATGAAATCCGAGGTATATCTTTTAGGGAGTTATTTAAAAATACCGGATTCGATCTTAAACGCCTCGCCATCTGATGGATTATTTGGAGACGAAAGAACAGACGAAGATCAATTAGGAGCCAGTTATGACGAACTGGAATGGGCGATGATTCAAGACGAATCAGGAAAATCAGCCAATGATTTTTCAGGAAGAGAACAAATCGTTTTCGAAATTTACAAACGATTAAATACAATTAATCAACATAAAATGAAACCAATACCCGTTTGTTTAATTTAAATGAACAAAATATTTACATTTTATGCTGATTTTCAGTTATTTACAGAAAATATTTATTAAATTTACTATCCAAAATATAAACAACGCTAAAAAATAAAACTATGATTAAAGTATGTGTTGCCGACAATTATCCCGTAGTGCATTTTGGAGTAAAATCTTACTTTAAAGATCACGCAGAAATATCAATAGTTGCTAATGTAGGTAATTTTTTGATGGTTCGGGATATACTCCTTACTAAGGACATTGATGTATTAATAATAGACCTGGAATTGGAAGGTCTGTCGAGTATTTTTGAAGTTAAAAATGTCTTGAAAAACTTCCCTAAGACTAAGATTATTATTTTCAGTGGTCTTTCAGAACAAATTTATGCACCTAATGCTATTAAAGCCGGTGTTTCTGGATTTATTCACAAAAAAGAAAAACTAGAAACTTTAGGCATTTCGATTATTAAAGTCCACCAAGGAAAAATAATCATGAATGAAACGGTTAAGAAAAACCTAGCATTAATTGCAAAACAAAGTAAGAGCGAACGATTATATCGAAAGCTTTCTAACCGTGAAGTAGAAGTTTTACGTTATTTAAGTGATGGAAAAAAGAATCACGAGATTGCTGAAATTCTAGGTCTTAACGAAAAAACAATAAGTACGTATAAATTACGTCTTTTGACAAAATTAAATGTCACAAATTTAGTCGATTTGGTAAACAAAGCGAAAACACTAGAAATAGTTTAGTCTAGTAATATCTAGACATTACTCTTCCTAATTTTTTGGAAAACGAATGGATTAATGTGTTGTAATCCATTGTTAAAGAGAGAGGCTCTGTATTATCTGAACCAGGTTCCGATGATAGAGAGCTTTTTAATTCTTCGATAATTTTGCCCACAAGAAACCAACGTAATGTCAGAATCGTTTCCGACACATTTTGACTTATAGATTCGCTTTTAGACTTTGGAAAAATATTCTGTCCTTCCCAGTTATGCAAAACTATTCTTTCATCTTCCATTAAAATATCAGTAACTTCCTGTGCAAAATCCGGTTGTAAATGCATTAAGTATTTCTCTAAACTGAAATTTTCGTTTTGATGGTAAAAGTTAATTATATCGTTAAATATATCTCTAAATAAAGGATTCGCAAGCTCAACCTCATCTTCCTGCAAGCTTAAATAGATTCTTTGATATACTTTGTATTCTTTCTTTTCAATAACATTTTCGATTTCACCTTCTGCATTTGTTTTCAAAAATGCGTCTTCAAATTCTTCTGTTTTATTCCCGTACAACAATAGAATTTCAATAATTTTTCTTTCCAAACGATATAAAACATCAACTTTCTCTACATCAGCAGGATTTTCTGTTTTTACAATTTCTAGTGCTTTATATTCTTGAATTTTCTTTTTACCAACCTCAGAAATATCTTTTTGAACTAATTGTGCCAAAGTGCTTACCAAAACCTGTTCTGAAATATCCATGATTCTGGAACATTCCTGAATATAGATTTCCCTCTGAATTCTATCCGGAATTTTAGAAATACTCACGATCATATCCCGAATCAAATCTGCTTTTTTAATAGGATCATTCTTGGCTTCATTCATCAAAAGTGAAGCTTTAAACTGAATAAAATCTTTTGCATTATTTTCGAGATAAGCCACCAAATCGTCGTAAGACGTTTTCTTAGCAAAACTATCTGGATCTTCACCATCAGGAAAAGTACATACTTTTACGTTCATTCCTTCCTCTAGAATCAAATCGATTCCACGAATAGAAGCGCGTAATCCAGCAGCATCACCATCAAAAAGAACAGTAATATTTTTTGTAAGTCTGTTTATTAATCTTATTTGATCAGGTGTCAATGCGGTTCCAGAAGAAGCTACTACATTCTCAATTCCCGCTTGATGGAACTGAATCACATCCGTATATCCTTCGACCAAATAACAATTATTGAGTTTAGCAATAGACTGTTTGGCCTGATAAATACCGTACAACACTTTGCTTTTATGGTAAATATCACTGTCGGGAGAATTCAGGTATTTTGCCGCTTTCTTATCATTAGTAAGGATACGACCTCCAAAACCTAGATTCCTTCCGGACATACTTTGTATAGGAAACATCACCCGTCCTTTAAAGCGGTCAAATGGCCGGTCTTCTCTGGCTATTGTTAAACCGGTACTTTCAAGAAATTCCATTTTATATCCATTTCCTAATGCTTCTTTTGTAAAAGCATCCCAAGTTTCAGGAGAATAACCCAAACCAAACTTCTTTATCGTTTCATTAGTAAAACCTCGTTCTTTGAAATAAGAATAACCTATAGCTTTCCCTTCCTCCGAGTTTAAAAGGGTATTATGGAAATACGTTTTTGCAAACTCAGAAACCAAATACATACTTTCTCTCACATCAGTATTGGCTTTCTCTTCATCTGTCTGCTCTGTTTCTTCAATTTCGATATTATACTTTTTGGCTAAATATCTAATGGCTTCCGGATATGTAAATTGCGAGTGTTCCATCAAGAAAGCCACTGAATTACCTCCTTTACCAGAACTGAAATCCTTCCAAATTCCCTTAGCGGGAGAAACCATAAACGATGGCGAGCGCTCTTCAGAAAAAGGGCTTAATCCCTTGAAGTTGCTTCCCGCACGTTTCAATTGTACAAAATCACCGATAACCTCCTCTACTCGAGCAGTTTCGAAAACAGTATCTATAGTGGCTTTTGAAATCAAAATATAATAAACAATTTAAGAATTGAAAGAATGCAAAAATACACAAATCAAACTTCTTAAATCAACTTCTTAAATAAAAAAGCACCTCTCTCGAAGTGCTTTTTAAAGTACAAAACTAACTAAACCAATTTTTAATTGAAATCGAAACGTATTCCTAAAGAAACATTATTTTGCTTTACTACATTATCTTTAAATAAAGGGTTAAAGTCATATTTCATGTATAAACTTGCGGTTTTGTAACCAAAATAAGTACTCAAACCATAAATAAAATTAGTGGTATTGAAATCTCCTTTTGATATTTCTATTGAATTATACCCATCAATATCATACTTTACATATTGTTTCGATTTTAAATTTGTGCCAACATATCCTCCTAATCCGAAACGGAAACTATCATGCGATTTAAAATACGTTTTCCCATCTCTTTCTCTGGTTTTTGTGAAGTCAAACTCTAAGTGTACTGGAAATACTAAATTTACATTCTTAAAACGAGAGTCCTCTTGATGCACGCCATTTAATTCTAAATTAGTCTGATTTCCATCCACTACAAAATTTCTATTATCGGTAGTACGCAAATTATTGTACATCACTGATAAACCATATTTTGCATGCAACAAATTATTTTTATTTAAAATTCTTGTATTATACGTAAACCCCCATTCATAGAAATGAGAACCTAAATATCTAAAATCTGATTTGTTAACAGATCCCTTTGTTAAAACATTATTCAAGCCTGCAGCAAAAACCAACTGACTAGTGGTTCTTTTTGATTGACGATTCTCTTTATCTTTCTGGCCATTGTAAACTTTCATTGAGGTGATGTTTATTTCTCTCTGACTGGTTCCAATAGAATCTGTATTATTTCCTAACACAATCATTCTTCCGCCACCTTTATGGTCCTTCTCATCCTCAAACTTTCCATCCACGTTATCTTGAACTAATTGAATTAACTTCGCTTCCTCAATAGCGACTTTTGTCTCAATTGCATTTGCGCGTTCTTCTGCTTTTTTTAGTTTAAGGGCATCCGCTTGTTCTTTGGACATTATTTTTTTCTCAACTTCTTTATCAAGAACTTCTATTTCTACTTTTAAAGCACTCTTTTGGCTCTCTGATATAGCTTTAATTTCATTGCCGATAGCTTTTGCTTTTGTTTCAAATGAAATTACTTTATGATCTCTTCCTTTCGTAACACCCGTTTCAGTTACAGAATCATCAACTACTTCTAGCGTTACATCTTTAAACCAAATCTTTCCCGTTCCTTGCAATAAAACACCGAAAGAAATAGATGTTGCTTCAAGAGGGACAAATAGAACAACTTCATATTTTGTCCAATCGGTAGTTCTTTTTATCGCTCTCCTTTGCATGTTATCAAATGCCAGAACAGCTGCCGTGTAATAATCTACTCGCATCCAAAGTCCAGCCCACGACTTTACATTTTCACTTTTTACATAACCCGTCATTTTAACTGTTTTTCCCAAATACGCATCAGGTTTTATCGTTTTCATAATGGTTCCAAAGCCATTAATTTTACTTTGAAGCGATTTAATTTTAAAAACATTTTGATTGTTTAGGTCATTACCCGTCTCTGGTCCCATTTCATAACTATCTGGCATAGAACCTCTATAATTCCATTCGGAGCTATTTTGTATCGCATCGACGCCTTGAGCATTTACCTTACTTACCAAAGCAAGTAACATAATCGTTGTAATTAAAATAATTTTTTGCATGATTTTCGTTTTTTGATTGATGATTGATGATTGATGATTGATTTATATTTATTCTTCGTAATTTCTATTCACTAAAACTGTTTTGATAGCATTAAAATTTTTATTCAACCTCTGTAGTGCAGAATCTCTAAAAGATTGATCTAATTCTGTTTCAGCATTTGACAACAAACTATTTGCATTTACTTCAATACCTTTTCTAGTTCTTTCCGTTGTTTTATCATAAGCTTTTGTTTCATATTTAGTATTACTAACTTCTGATAATAACTTTTCTGCTGAAATGTATTTGCATTTGGTTGTTAATTCGTAATTCTTATTTGCAGAAGCACTAACTATTGAATTATTCTCTATTGAATGATCTTTAATTGAAGCTTGAACAACTTGATTTTGATTTGAATTGTTGTTTACGAGTTTTACTTTTAAAATTGAAATTCTATTAGTTCCAGAAATTAATTTTGGCGCAACGATGGGAACTAAGCCCTTTTCTTTCTCTTCCTTAGCTTTTAAACTCTTAACAGGACTATTAGTGCTTTGTGGCTCAACTTCATTTTCGAGAACTACTTCATTGCTCTTGATTTCTATGGCATTGTCTTTTTGATTAAAGTAAAAAGTTCCAATCAATAAAAAACCTACAAAACTCGCCGCAATATAAATCCAAGTAAAATTTTTACGCTTTGGTTTTTCAGAAACGGAAAGCATCGCATCCAATTTGCTCCAAGCCATTTCTGATGGTTTGATCTCTCGAGAATTCAACTTCTCTCTGAATTGTGTTTCAAATTTATTCGGTTCCATTACTGTTATTTTTTAACTTGTTGATCTGTCTTTGCAGCATCTTTCTGGCATGCGATAATTGCGATTTTGACGTTCCTTCATTAATCCCTAACATAATTGCAATTTCATGATGTTTATACCCTTCGATTGCATATAAATTGAAAACCAATTTATAACCATCCGGCAAATTATCAATCAAAAACTGAATATCATCTAATGAAAATTGACTTTCGATATCATTAAAACTTTCCTCGAAAAAGTCTTCATCCTCGATATATTTTATCTTTTTTTGCACTCTAATGAAAGAAATGCATTCATTCACCATAATTCTTCTAATCCAACCTTCGAAACTTCCATTGTGTTGAAAATTTTTCAGATTGACAAACACTTTCATAAAAGCCGTAATCATAATATCTTCTGCTTGATGAATGTCTTTAATGTATTGGCGGCAAACACTCAACATTTTTGGAGAAAACTGCGAATAAATCTTCTGTTGCGCCTGCCGATTACTTTCCACCGCTAACTGGATTATTTCATTTTCCTGTTGATGTAAGTTGATTACTTTCATAAATAATTTCAATGGTAAAATTCAATTTCAATTTCAAAGCTCAATGGCAATTTCAATGATGATGGAAAATTTTTTATTTTTATTAGTATTGATTTTTGAAATTGTTATTTACATTGAATCAGTCTTCTATTAGCATAGACGAGTGCGGAGGCAAAAAGGTTGTATCTAATTTTAATTCTTTTTATTTAAAAATTAAATTCTATAAAAAAAGCTAGTAAATTCAATGGTTTGCGAAAGAACAAAAAAATAAAAAAAATTATTTTTTTCTTTCAATTACATAATTAACCATCAGAATCAGCGCATCTTTGAACTCAGAATTAGGATAATTATCCAAAAGTAAAAGTGCCTCTTGCTGAAATTCGACCATCTTATTTTCGGCATAAAGCAATCCATTATTATTCTTTACGAATGCAATAACTTCTTTAACTCGTTTTTTGTCTTTATTGTGGTTTTTTATGGAATTGATTAACCAGCTTTTTTCTTTTGGGGTACAAGTATTCAAAACGTGGATAAGTGGCAAAGTCATTTTTTGTTCTTTGATGTCAATTCCTGTTGGTTTTCCAATGGCTTCATCCGTATAATCGAATAAATCATCTTTTATTTGAAAAGCCATTCCGATGAGCTCACCAAATTTTCGCATGTTCTCTACCTGAACTTCATCTTCAATAACTGATTTTGCACCAAGAGCACAACAGGCAGCAATAAGTGTCGCTGTCTTCTTTCGAATGATTTCGTAATAAACATCTTCTGTGATATCTAGTCTTCGGGCTTTTTCTATTTGAAGTAATTCGCCTTCGCTCATTTCGCGTACAGCGACCGAAATAATTCGAAGCAAATCAAAATCGCCATTATCGATAGAAAGCAATAAGCCTTTTGACAATAAATAATCGCCAACAAGTACTGCAATTTTGTTTTTCCAAAGTGCATTGATGGAGAAAAAACCCCTTCTGCGATTGCTGTCATCCACAACATCATCATGAACCAATGTTGCGGTATGAATCAGTTCTATAACGCAAGCGCCTCGATAGGTTCGCTCGTTTACAATCCCGCCGGAGACCATTTTAGAAGTTAGAAAAACAAACATAGGACGCATTTGTTTCCCTTTTCTATTGACAATATAATAAGTGATTCTGTTAAGCAAAGCCACTTGTGAAGTCATTGATTCATAGAACTTTTTTTCAAAAAGTTCCATCTCATCAAAAATGGGCTGTTTTATTTTAGAAGTGACATTCATTTGCCTTTCAAAGATACTATTTTGAAACAAAAAAAACGTTATCAAATTTAAGGAAGTATTTTATTTAGGAATTATTCTTCTTTATTTCAGTGAAATTATTTCTTTCTACTATTGATTACACACTTATTTAACCTTTTATTTGTACTTTTAACAACCATTTTAACATTTGAATTAAACCTTTTCCCCAAATACCTATCAAATTTAAATAAACCTAAAACCACGTTATTATGAAATCAAAATTTTTATTACTCGGAATGACTCTTAGTATTCTTGCATTTACAAGTTGCACGAACGAATCGAATTCTTCAACATCAGAAGCAATGGTGACTACAAATGATGTTGCAGTTACACAAAAAATGGATATTGCCTTCGATGATGTTTTGCTTATTGTTGACGATCAATATGAAGTAAGCGAAGGATCGTTAACTGGTAAAAGCACCGGGAATTATTATTCGTTATTACCTGCCTGCGCCACAATAAGTGAATTAGGATCAACAACTACCGTTCGCAAAATAACGATTACCTTTGGAAACCCAAATACTCCTACTTGCTCATTTAGAGGGCATTCATTAAAAGGACAGATCATTATAACACGAACCATAGGAACTACTTTCCCTAAAATTATGACCGTTACTTATAATAATTTCTACATAAATGATAACAAACTGGACGGAACTTCAACTTGGAAGAGAGAAATGATTGGAACAGGAACCGCCTTGCATCCTAAAACCACCTTTACGATGACAAGTATGACATGGACCACGACTGCAGGAGTTTACACTCGTAACGGAGAAAGAACAAGAGAAATGACTGCTGGTTTTGCCACACGTTTGAGTCCTACTGACGACATCTATTCCACTTATGGTACCTTCACAACGGCGCACCCAAATGGATCAATTTTCACTTCCTTAATCGAAATGGCAACTCCATTAATCAATAAAACTGCTTGTAGTTTATCTGCAAATCCAATGCCTTTTCCAGTATCCGGTAAATTAAAATTAACTAAAAATTCTCATTACGCCACAATTGACTATGGAAATGGAGAATGTGATAATTTAGCGATGCAATCTATTGATGGCGGTACAGCAACACCAATTGTCTTAGGAAATTAAATTATAGAAAAGATTAAAACTAAAAATGGAGTTCAATTATGAACTCCATTTTTTTATGCTTCTTTATTTGCCAGTTGACCACAGGCGGCATCAATATCTTTTCCGCGACTTCGTCTCACTTTTACAACAATCCCATTCGATTCAAGAGCTTTAATATATTCATTTATTGATTCTTCGGAGGCTTGTTGAAATTCACCATCATCAATAGGATTGTATTCTATCAAATTTACTTTGCAAGGAACATATTTACAGAATTTCACAAGAGCATCTATAGAAGCTTTATTGTCATTAATATCTTTCCAAACAACATATTCGTAGGAAATTTTACTTTTAGTTTTTCTGTACCAATATTCCAAAGATTCCCGTAAATCCGCCAAAGGGAAATTCTCACTGAAAGGCATGATTCGAGAACGAATTTCATCGATCGCAGAATGTAGCGAAACAGCCAATTTAAATTTCACGTCGTCATCAGCGAGTTTTTTAATCATTTTTGGCACTCCTGAAGTAGAAACCATAATACGTTTTGGTGACATCCCTAAACCTTCCGGCGAGGTTATCATTTCAATCGCTTTCAAAACATTGTTGTAATTCATCAGCGGTTCGCCCATTCCCATGAAAACAATATTTGATAGCGGATGGTTGTAATACAACCGACTTTCTTTGTCTATCGCAATTACCTGATCGTAAATTTCTGCGGGTTCCAGGTTTCGCATTCTTTTTAATCGCGCTGTGGCGCAAAAGTTACAATCTAAACTACAACCAACTTGGCTGGAAACACAAGCAGTTGTTCTGGTATTTGTCGGGATTAAAACTGATTCTACCACTAGACCATCGTGCAAACGAACCGCATTTTTCACCGTTCCATCTTCACTGCGCTGCATGGTATCCACTTTGATATGATTGATAACAAAGTTGGTTTCAAGCATATTTCTTGTTTCTTTAGAAACATTCGTCATGTCTTCAAAACTATGTGCGCCTTTGCTCCACAACCATTCATAAACTTGATTTCCACGAAAGGCTTTATCGCCATTGGTAACAAAAAAATCTCGTAATTGGTCTTTGGATAAGGCTCGTATGTCTTTTTTCTCGATTTGCATGGTGCAAATTTAATGACTTTTTGTTGATTTGTTGATTTGATAATTTGATAACTTTGTTCCAAATTGAAAAAACAACAAAAATGCATTTCATTTCTCAAGAATTAGAAGATTATATCGAACAACATTCACAAAAAGAGCCTGAATTATTAGCCGCGTTAAACAAAGAAACCTATCAAAAAATTCTGCTGCCTCGTATGTTGAGCGGACATTTTCAAGGTCGCGTTTTAAGCATGTTGGCTAAATTGATTCGGCCAGTAAATATTCTTGAAATTGGCACTTACACGGGTTATTCGGCACTGTGTTTGTGCGAGGGAATGCAGGAAAACGGTCAACTTCATACGATTGACATCAAGGAAGAATTGGTGGATTTTCAGAGAAAACATTTTGACAAATCGCCTTGGGGAAAGCAAATTGTACAACATCTTGGAGAAGCGATTGATATTATTACAACACTTGACTTAAAATTTGATTTGGTTTTTATTGATGCCGATAAAGAAAATTACCTCAATTATTTTGAACTGATTCTTCCAAAAATGAATAAGGGCGGGATTATTTTATCCGATAATGTTTTGTGGAGTGGAAAGGTTCTGGAGCCTTTACAACCCAATGACCTGAGCACCAAAATAATAATGGAATACAATGACTTATTAAAAAACGATCGTAGAGTAGAAACCGTTTTGCTACCTATTCGTGATGGATTGACGGTGAGCAGGGTGCTTTAAATTTAAGATCAGACAATGTAAAATTAAAAAGACATTTTGGAAACTGATGCCCTAGCCCTGATGGAAGCGGCATCCTTTTTATTGTTATTCTGACGAAGGAAGAATGACAATAAAAAGATATAGCGAACAGCGGGAAATAGCTCCTAAAATTGCTAATTATTTTGACTGTGGAAAATATTTTTGCTGTACAAGTCCATAGATATTGAACATCATAAATCCGAAAATAAATCCGAAAAAGTACCCCGTAAGAATATCTATTGGGTAATGTAATCCTAAGTATATCCTACTGTAAGCAAATATTAACGGCCATAAGAAAAGAAAACCGAAGTATTTAATTTTAGTCCTAAAATTAAAATATAAAAAAGTAGCTACAGCCATTGTATTAGCGGCGTGACCGGAGAAAAAACTAAAGGAATAGCTCTTTTTTACTACTCGAATAAAAGTGTTTATATCTGGATTATTACAAGGCCGCAATCGGTGAAATCCGTTTTTGAATAAATTGGTCGTTTGGTCTGTAAAAGTTATTAAAACAGCCACAAACAAAAGTAAAATCAAGCTTTGTTTTGTTCCTAACTTTTTAAAAATTAAATAAGCCAAAAGTAAAAAAAATGGCAACCAATTGAGTTGTTTGGTAATCATTAACCAAAGCGGGTCAAATGTTAAAGAACCTAAACCATTCAAATAGATAAATAATTCCGTGTCAAGAGAGAGTAGTTTTTCCAACATTACATTTGGCGTTTTATTGGACCTGTAATATCGCCAATTGCCTCTTTTGTTTTTTCAATTTGGGATGCTGTTTCTCCTAGCATATTCTCCTTAGCTTTGTTGATTTCTGAATTGATATTTCCTGTAATATCCGTCAATGATTTAGCATCAAATCCGTTAGCCTCAGCTCCTTTTTGAATTTCGCTTTTTATGTCATTCGTTGCATTTTTCAACTGAGCCATTGCTTTGCCCATAGTACGTGCTATTTCAGGCACTTTATCAGAACCAAAAAGCATGAGTACAATGAACATGATAAAAATTAATTCTCCTCCCCCGATGCCAAACATATTTCTTGTTTTTTAATGTTACAAAGATATATTTTTTTTAAATCTTTGTGTTTTAATTTTTTCATAAAAAAAAGACTCCCAATGGAGTCTTTTTTTATTTTTAATATTTCTTAATCAAATTTAGATTTTACTTCTGTTTTTGGCCAAGTATTATTGGTCACATCAATATCAGCTGTTTCCAATTTTGGGTCAACCTGAATCTTCTTGATTGCTTTTTGAGTTGCATAGACTTTCTTAGCCGTATCGTTGCTTTTTCTCCAAATTTGTGCTGGATATTTGAAAGTCTCCTTTGTATCATCGTCATATGTAATTTCAACGATAATAGGCATTAGCATTCCTCCCGGTTTATTAAATTCTACTTCGTAGAAATATTTCGGTGTTTTTAGGTTTGCTTTTTCTTCGGCTGTCAATTTTTGATCCACATATTCTGATAATAATTTTACTTCTTCAACTTTCATTGGTTTCTTTGAAGAGGAATTTAATTCTTTACTTGTGTCTGAAACTAGATATACAAATGGTCCTTTATCTAAACCAAAACGTCCTTTTCTTACCTTAACCTCTTTCAATTCCGCAGTTGGCGTTTCAGTAACATAATATTGTTTTACTTCATTTATTCCAATGTCAACAAAATCAGTAGAGTAAAACCAACCTCTAAAGAACCAGTCTAAATCTACAGCCGAAGCATCTTCCATGGTTCTAAAAAAATCTTCAGGAGTAGGGTGTTTGAATTTCCATCGGTTGGCATACACTTTAAATGCATGATCAAACAATTCTCTACCCATAATTGTTTCTCTAAGAATATTTAGTCCAGTAGCTGGCTTTCCATAAGCATTGTTCCCAAACTGAATAATACTTTCAGAGTTTGACATAATAGGCTCCAACATTTTTTGATCACCGCTCATGTATGGTACAATGTTTTTTGGAGGACCACGTCTTGATGGGAAATTTGTACCTAATTCCTGCTCCGCCATAAATTCCATAAATGAGTTCAATCCTTCATCCATCCAAGTCCATTGACGTTCATCAGAATTGACAATCATAGGAAAAAAGTTATGCCCTACTTCATGAACAACCACTCCAATCATTCCGTTTTTCGTTTGTTCACTAGTCACTCCATTTTCATCTGGACGACCAAAATTCCAACAAATCATAGGATATTCCATTCCTTGATCTTCTGCCGATACTGATACGGCTTTTGGATAAGGATAATCAAATGTGTGAGACGAATAACTTTTCAAAGTATGAGCAACGGTTCTGGTAGACGTTTCTCCCCAAAGCGGATTAGCCTCTTTAGGATACACTGATTCTGCCATCACCACTTTATTAGACAACTGCACTGCCATTGCATCATAGATAAACTTTCTTGAGGTAGCAATACCAAAATCTCTCACGTTTTTAGCGCTAAATTTCCATGTTTTTTTCTTATTAGAAAAACCTTTCTCATTGGCTTCAGCCTCCGCTTGAGTTACAATTACAACCGGTTTATCAAATGATTTTTGCGCTAACTGGTATCTTTTTACTTGCTCAGGTGTAAACACTTCGCTTCTATTCATTAGTTCTCCTGTCGCATCCATAATATGATCCGCCGGAACGGTGATGTTCACATCAAAATTTCCAAAAGGCAAAGCAAATTCTCCACCTCCCCAAAATTGCATATTTTGCCAACCTTCAACATCATTATAAACCGCCATTCTTGGATAAAACTGCGCGATTACGTACAATTTGTTTCCTTCCTTTTCAAAAGGCTCATAACCAGAGCGACCTCCATCCTGTATGTAATTATTAATGTTGTACCACCATTTTGTAGAAAAAACAAACTTTTCACCTGGTTTCATAGGAGTAACCAGATTGATACGCATCATGGTTTGGTTGATGGTATAGGATAAAGGATTGCCTTTGGCATCTTTTACATATTCAATGTTAAATCCACGATCCATTCCTTGTTTCAAATACTGATTTGCGAATTTTTCCGCAGGCAATACTTGTTCTATTTTTTGACTTTCTGCTAATGGCGACTGAGAATTTTTAGCTGCCTGATTTTGATCTAATTGCACCCATAAGTACTCTAAACTATCGGGAGAATTGTTATAGTACGTCACAGTTTCAGAACCACTCAATTTTGCGTTTTTATCGTCCAATTCCACATCTATTTTATAGTCTGCTTGTTGCTGATAATAAGCGGGTCCTGGAGCTCCAGATGCCGTGCGAAACATATTAGGCGTTGCTAATAAATCGTACATCTGGCTAAATTTATTGGTGTCGTATTTTCCTGTTTGTTTTGGTGTTACTGCAGGAGTTTTTTCTTGTGCAAATATAATTGCCGGAAGAAAAAACAATAAAGATAATTTTTTCATAAATGTAAATGGTGGTTATTTCAGTTTGTGAAAATAATGCTTTTTAACAAAACATTCTCGCTATATTAATACTTTAACATTCCAGATCTGGAAGAATCAGTAAAGAGTATGCTCTTTTTTGTACCAAACACCGTGACATGTGTAATATTTTGTTGTTCTGAGTTCCAATCCATCAAAAGGGAATTAGAAATACCTAGAGAATTAATTTTGGAAATTCCAGTGATATTGGAATAACATACAAGCACATCGCCGTCCAACTCTTTACTCAAAAAAGTCATAGGTTTGGATTGCCCGTTTACTTTAATGGAAAAATTTTCTGCAAGATATTTTTTCAACAAGACGACCTCTTCAGCTGTTTCTTTTTCAGTTCCTAAATAGAGCTTCTTCTTGTTCTTTTTTTCAAGTGCTTTGTTTAAATCATCCAAAAAAATGCGGGAGGTAATTTGCAACATTTTCTTTTCGGGCGCATAATTTACCTGATATATTCCCATATAGAATTTATGGAAATTAAAAGCTGATGTTGTTAGAAATAAAATTCCTAAAAAGGCAAACAAGATTGTTTTTTTCATTTTTCAAAAGTAGTAATTCTTTTAAACTCTTCGTTTTTTGTAATCAAAAAATCAATGAGTTATAATTTATTTTCAGATTTAAAAAAAGATTGAGATTTAGAAACACTTTTTACAAAAAATTATAAAAAAGCCCCAATTCTTCTTTTTAAAGCTTTACGGTTCAAGTAAAAAAAAATTATGGTAATACATTTATAGACTTTTTGGTGAAAATTTTCATGAAATTAGATTTATCCATCTTTACAGGATTTTCTATGTAACAACTTCGCAATCGTTTTATAGATTTTTGCAAAATCCATGCCGATTTAGTTTTCAAAAGCGGTAATTTTTTTATATTCCTTATTTTTAGTAACCAAGAAATCCATCAATTGAAATTCATTTTCAGGTTTAAGAAGCATTTTAGATTTGGGATCGTTCTCACAAAAAATAAGAAAAAGTCTAATTTCATCATCATTTAATTGCAATGTAGTGGAAAAAAAATCATACCCAATTCTTTTCAAAGCAACTTCGGTAAAACTTTTATTTTGAGTAAAATCTATTATCTCCGGATTGTTTTTTCTTAGTATTTTTATAACATCTTTATAAAGGCGTACAAAGTTTGTTCCGTTTTCTATTGTTCCATCGGAAAGCATTGTTCTATTCTTTGGCGAAGACTTTTCATCATCAAAATATTGCTTGTCAACAATTGCCTGCGTGTTTGCGCTTACTGGTTTTATGATTTTTTTTGGAGGCACAATCACTTCGCCCAATAGATTTGTAAAAGCATCCAATTTCACTCTTAAAATGGGCGCCGAAATTTCTCGTTCAGTAAGAACAATTTTTTTCGATTTGAATGTTAAACTCGAAAAAACCAAGGTGTCATTGACTTTTGCCAAAATACTAAAAAACCCATTCGAACCAATAAGAATTCCTGTTTTTGAATTTACATTAAAAACAACGACATTTTCTAACTTAATAGAATCATTTACGATCCGACCATGAACCGTTTTTCTTGTCAATACCTGACCCAAACAAAATTGACAAAATAAACACAAAACTAGGATTGCTATTTTATTTTTCATTTTCAATAGTTTTATTGTACTTTTCAGCTAGAGTGACAATCAAAAACATGACTAATGTTTTGTTTTTCGTTTCCAATGCCTCTGAAAACCTAGCATCTTCAACACAATAATATTGAAATCCCCGGATGTAATCATACGGAATTCTCAGGGTTTCAATATAATACTTATCATCAAAAAGGATTTCCATTCGAGCCAACGAATGTTCCTTTTTTTCCACCACAATTTCTTTTTTAAGCATTGCTTTGCGCCCGGAAATTGTGTTTAGTAAACCATCGATACCTCCCCCAGAAGTAGCAGTGTACAATTTTCGTTCTGCTGGGGTGTATTTTTTTTGTCCGTAAGGAATAATTCCAAGATTTTCTGCCGTGATTTGTGAATTCTCATTGACAACAACTTCTTTTAAAGCAATACTTTTGGATGTCATACGAATTTGAATTTCATTTGACACTAATTCTTTCTTACTGACTTTCCTACGTAAAGTTACGAGATTAACTGCTGAAATCACCAAAATATCGCCTTCTTTTACAAAAAGTGAAAAGAGACCGTTTTTATCAGAAGTAGTCGTTATTTGATTTGTTGAATTTGATATATTCACTCCTTCAACAGCAGTAGAATCAGCAATAATTCTTCCTTGAATTTCTTTTCCGTTGCTATTTTGCCCAAAAACAATTTGAGTCAGTAGCAATAAAACTAACAGTAGTGTATTATTTATTTTCACTGGCGGTAATTTCGTTAAACTTAGCCGCTAATTCTCCTAGTAAAAATTCGGTTACGGTTATATTATTTGAATTTAGAATTTTGATAAACTTTTCATTTTCTACCGCATAATACTCAAATCCCTTCACATATTCCGAAGGTATTTTTAACTTCTTCATAAAATAATCCATATCAAACATATTTTCTAATTTTCTCAAATATGATTCCTTTTTTTCGACTTCAATCTCTTTTTTTAGCATTTTAGTCCTTCCGGAAAGAAAATTTAATAAAGGATCCGCAGAAATCGAACCACCAGCCATTCCCCTCACACTTGCACTTGAAGAGGCATTAAGATCGGTAGCAGTATACAATTTACGCTCTGCCTCCGTATATGACTTTTGTCCTTTTGGAATAATTCCCAGCGATAATGCATTGATATTGCTGTGATTTTTAACGATGACTTCTTTTAATTGATTCACAATTGGCATCATCATCACAGAAAATAAATCTTGTTCAAAAAAAATTTTGGTTAAATTAACCTTTATCGCTCTAAATTGAATGGCTGAGAACATTAGTGTGTCGCCAACTGCTGCGGGAATGGAAAAATAGCCATCCTTATCAGTAATTGCAGCTTTTTCAGTTTTCAAATTGATGACGTAAACCCCCTCGAGGTTGGACAAACCCGTACTAACTTTTCCATTCAATTGTACTGGAATTGTTTCTTGCGCCATTGCCTTAGTAGCTATTAAAATAAAAAAAACACAAAGGGCTCTAGTCATCAGTTTACAGTCAAATTCCAATAATTGTAGTTCAGTAAAAGTATCTTACTATATTCTAAATTAATTACTAATGACTTGGTAAAAATATGTTAATTAAAAACTTAAGAAAGCAACTTTAAAAAGCATGATTTAATATCTTTATCCCAAAACTATCTATTACCACATAAAATGAAAAACAGCATTATCGCCAGTACCTCCACTCTTCACGGTGGAGACTATTTAGACTATATTTTACCTGAATTACAGTTACATTTCAAGGAATGCGCAACAATTCTTTTTATTCCTTATGCACGTCCCGGAGGTATTTCACATGAGGATTACACTGAAAAAGTTACTTTGGCTTTCGCCAAAATAAATATAGCCGTGAAAGGAATTCATGAATTTGAAAATGCGGCATCAGCAATCCAAAACGCGGAAGGAATTTTTACCGGTGGTGGCAATACGTTTTTATTGGTATCCCAATTGTACAAAAACAACAGCATGATCGTTCTTGCAGAAACGGTGAAAAACGGGACTCCATATTTAGGAACTAGCGCAGGAAGCAATATTTGTGGATTAACGATGCAAACCACTAATGACATGCCTATTGTTTATCCGCCAAGTTTTAAAACTTTGGGACTAATTCCTTTTAATTTGAATCCTCATTATCTAGATGCCGATGTTCAATCGAAACATATGGGGGAAACTCGCGAAACCAGAATACAAGAATTTCATGCTTTCAACTCGGTTCCTGTATTGGGACTGCGAGAAGGAAGTTGGCTAGATGTAAAAGGGTCAACAATTATTTTGAAAGGGAATTTATCAGCCCGGCTTTTTAGACAAAACCAAATTCCGGTAGAATTAGAAAGCGGAACCGATTTAAGTTTTATAAAATAAAAAAAACCGTCTTGTTGTAAAATGAGACGGTTTTTTAAAAAGAGCGAAAGACGAGGCTTCCCGTATCCCTTCGTTCAAGGGATAAACTTCTCGCACAACTTTAAAATAAAAAACCTCAAACAAAAGTTTGAGGTTTTTGGAGCGAAAGACGAGGCTCGAACTCGCGACAACCAGCTTGGAAGGCTGGAGCTCTACCAACTGAGCTACTTTCGCATTAAAACAATAAAATAAAAAACCTCAAACCAAAAATTTGAGGTTTAGAGCGAAAGACGAGGCTCGAACTCGCGACAACCAGCTTGGAAGGCTGGAGCTCTACCAACTGAGCTACTTTCGCATTAACAACGGTGCAAATATAGAGAATAAAATAGGTTCAATGCAAGTTTTTTTTTTGAAAAAAATCACAAACTCACTTCCAAAAGCCTTTTAATAAAGCATCTCTTATACATAAAGAATTTAATATGAAATTATTATACCTTTATATTGCAGAAAAATTATTTTGAAAAAAAATGTAAAACAGCTAAGAAATAGCTGCAAAAGAAACTTTTTCAGCAGACCAACTTGTAATTCAAACTGAAAAGTTGTCATTTTGATGGTTGAAATTTAGAGACCACCCTTCATTATGCTGGTTTACACAATGAGCAAGTAGCAGGAGTAATCTCGTTTTATAAGAATTTCAAAGTATTATTCGAACAAAAAATCGCTATTTAATTCGAGGAATAGCACTTTGAAAAATTATAGAACGAAAGGATTAGATAAAGCATTCATTATTCATTGTGAGCGATACTTTTTTTTTGATAAAAAAAAATGGCATACTAAA
The DNA here is from genome assembly GCF_015752245.1 of Flavobacterium sp. CG_9.10. Taxonomy (NCBI): domain Bacteria; kingdom Pseudomonadati; phylum Bacteroidota; class Flavobacteriia; order Flavobacteriales; family Flavobacteriaceae; genus Flavobacterium; species Flavobacterium sp. CG_9.10. The sequence continues at coordinate 73,028 of NZ_JADOVD010000005.1, read as the reverse complement.
AATAGTATACCATTTTAAATCGAAAATATTCGAGAATATTTTATTATGTTCAAAAAAATCAGGAAATTAATTCCGACCTCAATTTAAAACTTCTTGAAGGATGATAGATAAACAAACATGATTTGTTTTTTATCGCATTGATGATATCCTTAGATAACTCTACCGGTATAGCAGGACAACCTTGGCTTCTTCCTAACCTATGGTTGCTCTTTACAAATGAATTAGAAACATAATCCGCAGCATGCATAACCACGCCTCTATTTCTAGCATTATCATTTACACCCTTTTCTAATCCATCAAGCTTAAGAGACATTCCATGTTTGCCGTTATAAATTTCACCTGTTGAGTAAAACCCTAAACTACTTTTAAAAGACTCTGCCGAGTTGGAAAAAGAAGAAGCAAAATCATCGCCAGTATTTCTTCCATGTGCAACAAGAGAGTTATACAATATAGTATTTGTTGTCAAATCGATTACCCAAAGTCTTTTGGTACTCGATGACAAACTAAAATCTACTAAAGTCAAAATGTCTTTTTGAACTAATCCTTTTTCTTTCAACAAATAAAAACCTTTCAGGGCTTCCGTGAAACTTTCCAATTTAGGCAAGCCAAATTGGTTGGAATGCAGACTACTGTAAACCATTTCAATCTTAGCATCTATGCTAGAGGTTGTTACTTTAGCATAAACTGCAGGTTTAATGCTCTTTGGCTCAGAAAAATTTGTTTTGCTTGGAGTAAATGAAAAAAGCAAGAATAGAATTGCAGGGAATATCTTATAAATCATTGAATAGCTTTAAGTTAAACATTAATTTGAGATGGCAAACGTACGCAAAATTATACAGTCGAAACTAAAATTAAGATAAATTTAATCTTTATAGAACGCAAAATCATCTTAATTATTGAGTTTATTGTCACAAAATAATCACTTTGTATGTTAATTTTGTTATTTTTGTTTGCTTACAATCCTAATTTATGACGAAATATCAGTATTTGCCTTTGCTTTTTTTCATTATTTGCAACATTACAACTTATAGCCAAAAAAAAGTTCTTCATGCTAAATCCATAAATGAGAACATTACTATTGACGGCAAAATCAACGAAGAGATTTGGAAAAATAGCGCCGTAGCCACTGATTTTGTCATGTACGAACCTGATAACGGAAAACCAATTAGTGCTGATAAAAAAACAGAAGTAAAAGTATTGTACGATAACAATGCCATTTATATTGCTGCTATATTATACGATAACGAGCCTGAAAAAATAAAAAAAGAAATAACCAATCGCGATGTTTTTGGTGTATCTGATGTTTTTTCGGTTTATATTAACGGATTCAATGATGGACAGCAAGATTTTAGATTTTTCGTAAGTTCAGCAGGTGTTCAAATGGATTGTTTGGCAACCGAAGACAATGAAGATTTTACTTGGGACGCCATTTGGGACAGTAAAGCAACCCTTACTGACTTTGGTTGGGTCGTAGAAATGAAAATCCCTTATGCAGCTTTACGATTTTCGAATGCTGAAAAACAAACTTGGGGCATCAATTTTATGCGTGAAATAAAACGCGATGTTCAAAAATACACTTGGAATAGAGTGGACACCAAGATTGGCGCAGTAATTCCACAAGCTGGAATCCTTGAAGGAATAGAAAATATTAACACTCCAACCCGCCTTTTTTTAATACCCTATATTTCAGCATACCATCAACAAGATGCTTTTGCTTCTGACAGAACATTCAAAGCTGGTTTAGATATAAAATACGGAATTAATGATTCCTTTACACTGGATGCCATTTTAGTTCCTGACTTTGGACAGACAAAATTTGACAATGCTATTTTAAATCTCGAGCCTTTCGAACAAAGACTTGATGAAAACCGCCCTTTTTTTACTGAAGGAACGGATCTATTTAATAAAGGCGGATTATTTTATTCCAGAAGAATTGGTGGGGCACCGAGTACAGAACCACAAATTGAAGCTAACGAAGAAATCACAAATTATCCTAGTAGCGTAAAATTAATCAATGCTGTAAAAGTATCAGGTAGAACGGAGAAAGGTTTAGGAATTGGTTTTTTGAATGCTATTACTAAAAAAACGTTTGCTACTATTAGAAATAATGACACCAACGAAACCAGAAAAGAAGTTATTGAACCCTTAACGAATTATAATGTATTAGTTTTTGACCAGCGCTTTAATCAGAACTCATCTGTTTCGTTTGTAAATACAAATACGAGACGTAATGGAGAATTTAGAGACGCAAATGTTTCCGCACTATTATTTGACTTGAATACAAAAGCAAATACTTATAGCTTATTTGGTGATTTTAAATACAGTTCCATAAACACAATCGAAGATTATACAGGCTTTAAGACGGCATTAACCTTTGCAAAAACAAGTGGAAAATATCGATATTCCTTTACTGGGAGATATACCTCAAAAAGCTTTGACAACAATGACCTTGGAATAAATTATTATACTAATTTCTATAACCTTTACACAAAATTAAGTTACAGAATATTAAATCCTACAAAAAATTTCAACACCTTCAAATTTCAAAATGAATTCAATTTATTATTTGACAATACAACTGGAAAGCTACAAGAAGGACTGTACAAACCAACAATCGCAGCTACGACAAAGAACAATAATTATTACGAATTTGGTTTAGATATCAAACCTTTTGAAGCATACGATTTTTATGAACCTAGGGTCGATGGTCGTTATTTACAATTACCTAAAAATGTGAACTCCTATTTAGGTGTAGAATTTAATCGCAACAATGCTTTTACTTTTGATTTTACTTTAAGCTTTAAAAAATATGACCAAAAAGAAAGATGTAATTACGGAATTGCCGTTGGTCCCAAATACAGGTTTAATGATAAATTTTCCTTATTCTATGTATTAGATTACACCAACAAAAAAAATGATATAGGATGGGTGGCATTTGATAATGCCGGAATTATTTTCGCAGAACGCAACAGGGAAATATTACAAAATGACCTTACGGGTAAATATGCATTAAACAATAAAATGACAATCAATCTTACCGCAAGATATTATTGGTCCTATTCCCAAAATCATGAATTTTTCACGCTCCAAAACAACGGTTATTTAATTCCGAATCCTAATTATATCAAAAATAAAGATCGGAATTTTAATTCATGGAATTTTGATTTATCCTATTCATGGTGGTTTGCACCCGGAAGTGAAATTTCGTTCTTGTATCGAAATTATTCCCTTGAAAGAGCCAGCACTGTTGAGAAAAATTTATCTACAAACTTTAAAAGTGTTTTTAATGGCAATCTAACAAATGTGGTTTCCGTAAGTCTTCGCTATTTTATTGATTATAATGTGATAAAAAACTAATTTTAAATTTCAGATTACAAGTTCATCTCTTCAAAATATGATCGAAAAACAATAATTATTCAATCGTATGAATCCTACCGTAAAGTAAATATTCGTTTTTATTCAAAATAATTGTAACAAATATTTAAAAGCATAGACTATTAGTGAAATTAGGTTTTTTGAATCTATTTTCATCAATCATCACAATCAATCAAAAAATGATGCACAAAATACTTTATTGCTGCGTATTTCTATTTTCAATTCTTGGCTATAGCCAAAAAAAAGTATTACAAACTAAATTCATTTCGGACAACATAAACATTGACGGGAAAATAGATGAAAACATCTGGAAATCAGCTCCAATTGCTACTGATTTTATCATGTTTCAACCCGATAATGGCAAGCCAATTCCCGAAAATAAAAGAACCGAAATAAAGGTATTATATGACAATGACGCGATTTACGTTGCCGCATTAATGTATGATAATGAGCCTAAAAAAATCTTAAAAGAAATAACGCAAAGAGATAATAACGGTACTTCTGACTTATTTGGGGTTTTTATAAATGGTTTTAATGATGGTCAACAAGATTTTCAATTTTACGTTTCGGCATCCGATGGCCAAGCAGATTGTATCGTAACCGATTCAAATGGTGAGGATTATTCTTGGGATGCGGTATGGAAAAGCAAAGCTGTAATTACTGATTTTGGTTGGGTTGTAGAAATGCGAATTCCGTATGCAGCGTTAAGATTTTCTAGTGAAAACAAACAAAAATGGGGACTCAACTTTTTTAGAGAAATAAAAAGAGACAAACATAAATACACTTGGAATTTTATTGATTCAAAATTAGGTACTTTCACGCAACAGACAGGAGTACTAGAAGGCATTGAGAATATAAAAACACCTACGCGTCTTTTTCTTTTGCCCTACTCCTCTTTTTATGTCAATGCCAGTAAGGGTCAAAAAACCTACGGCACGCTAAAACGTGGTTTAGATATAAAGTACGGAATAAACGATGCTTTTACGCTCGATATGATCCTTATTCCGGATTTTGGTCAAACAAAATACGATGATAAAATTTTAAATTTAGGTCCTTTCGAACAACAATTCAATGAAAACAGACCTTTTTTTACCGAAGGCACGGATTTGTTCAGCAAAGGAAATCTACTGTATTCCAGAAGAATTGGTGGAAGCCCAACAAATTATCCAACAGCTTCATCTACTGAAACAATTATTGATAACCCTGCAACCGTAAATTTAATCAATGCGTTGAAAATTTCGGGAAGAACAAAAGACGGTTTAGGAATAGGAATTTTAAACGCCGTAACCGAAAAAACCTACGCAACAATACAAAATAATAACACTGGGGAAATTAGAAAAGAGGTTGTCGAGCCTTATGCTAATTACAATGTAGTAGTACTGGATCAACGCTTTCATAAAAATTCTTCGGTGTCATTTATAAATACCAATGTAACTCGAAACGGAAGTTTTCGTGATGCAAATGTATCGGCATTAGTTTGGGATCTAAATACTACAAAAAACACCTATAATCTTTCGGGGAATTTAAAATACAGTTATATTAACGATACCGAAGATAAAAAAGGGTTGTTTTACTCTTTAAACTTTGGGGAAACCAGTGGGAAATATCGATACAGTTTTGGAACAGAAGTAGTTTCTAAAGATTTTAACAGCAATGATTTAGGCATTAATTTCGAAACTAATTATTACAGTTTTTACGGAAATACGAATTACAGAATTCTAAATTCAACAAAATATTTCAATTCCTTTAATGTGAATTTAAATATGTACTCGCAATTTCAAAAAGAGACAGGGAAAATACAAGGGAATAATATCAATTTTAACATTAACGCATCAAATAAAAAAAACCATTCTTTTGGCTTAAGTATGAATGCCATTCCTATTGAATCATTTGACTATTATGAATCCCGAACTGCAAACAGATATTTAATTTTTCCAAAAAAAATTGGCACTAACATCTATTTTTCCTCCAATTACAACAACAAATTTGCGGTTGATGTTAGTACTTCATATGCTAAACTAAGTGAATCCGGAAGAAATTCTAGGGGATTTTCGCTGGGTCCCAGATATCGCTTCAACGACAAATTTTCTTTGGTTTACAATTTTAATTTTTTTAGAATAAACAACAATAAAGGTTTCGTAGACAGTATTGATGAGGACCAGAATGCAGAGACGCCAAACGCTATTATCTTCGCCAATAGAAACGTACTCACTTATTCCAACACACTTTCGGGAAAATATTCACTCAACAGTAAAATGACTTTTAATATCGCTTTACGCCAATATTGGTCTTATGCGGAAAATAAAAACTTTTTATCATTGGAACAAAACGGAAGACTGGCTGATTACATGAATTACACCCAAAACAAGAACTCCAGTTTCTATTCCTGGAATGCTGATTTATCTTATTCGTGGTGGTTTGCCCCAGGAAGTCAGGTCTCGGTTTTATATAGGAACAATGCTGCCAACTTTGAACGGGACATCAATAAGGATTTTGGTAAAAACGTAACTAATTTATTGACTAACGACCAACTAAAACATGTATTCTCCATCAGTGTTCGTTATTTTATAGATTACAATTCTGCAAAAAACATATTCTAATTTGCGTTAATTTTAAAAAAAAGCCTCTTACGCATTAAAATTGTCATTATATGTTATCGTTATGCAACGAATGAATAATAGTAGTTTTGAATCATTCGAACATTTTTAGAAATACTTTATCTTTGCTTAAAATATATTCCAATGAACAAAAAAGTAATTCTGATGATATTGGACGGATGGGGAAAATCTCCTGATCCTAAAGTATCTGCAATTGATAATGCTACTATTCCATTTATAAATAGTTTATACAAAAATTACCCAAGCGCTCAACTTCGAACCGATGGTTTGAATGTAGGATTACCAGAAGGGCAAATGGGAAATAGTGAAGTAGGACACATGAATCTGGGTGCCGGAAGGATTGTGTTCCAAGATTTGCCTAAAATAAATCTGGCAGTCGCCAATAATACGTTGGCAAAAGAACAAGTGCTAGTGGATGCATTTACTTATGCGAAAGAAAATCACAAAAAAGTACATTTTTTAGGTTTGGTTTCTGATGGCGGTGTCCATTCTCACACCTCGCATTTACGCGGATTGATTGATGCTACACAACAATACGGATTGACAGACGTGTTTGTTCATGCCTTTACCGATGGTCGCGATGTTGATCCAAAGTCAGGTGTTAATTATATACAGCTTCTTGAAAATTACATCGCAAATACTCCTGTTAAAATTGCCTCGATAATTGGTCGCTACTATTCTATGGATAGAGATAAACGTTGGGAACGTATAAAACTGGCCTATGATTTATTGGTGAACGGAACAGGAAAACATTCAAAAAATGCTGTTGCATCAATTGAAGAAAGTTATTTAAACAATGTAACTGACGAGTTTATTAATCCAACGGTTATCGTGGATGAAAATGATAAACCACTAGCCACTATCGAGGAAGATGATGTTGTAATTTTCTTCAATTTCAGGACAGATAGAGGTCGTGAACTTACCGAAGCATTGTCGCAAGAAGATTTTCATGAGCAAAACATGCATAAACTCAATTTGTATTATGTAACGCTTACAAATTATGATGAAACTTATAAGAACATAAAAGTCGTTTACAATAAAGACAACATTACCGAAACATTAGGAGAAGTTTTAGAAAAAGCCAATAAAAAACAAATTCGCATTGCCGAAACAGAGAAATATCCACACGTGACTTTCTTCTTTTCAGGTGGAAGAGAATTACCTTTTGCAGGAGAAAGCCGAATCTTAAAAAACTCTCCAAAAGTGGCCACTTATGATTTACAACCAGAAATGAGCGCTTTCGAACTTGCAGATGCATTGGTTCCTGAACTCAATAAAGGAGAAGTCGATTTTGTTTGCCTTAATTTTGCCAATGGTGACATGGTAGGTCATACCGGTATCATGAGTGCCGCAATAAAAGCGTGTGAAGCCGTTGACAAATGTGTTGAAAAAGTGATTACCGCAGCATTAGCAAATGATTACACTACAATTGTAATTGCCGATCACGGAAACTGCGAAACCATGATTAATCCTGATGGCAGTCCAAACACAGCGCACACAACAAATCCGGTGCCTATTATCTTGGTTGACAAAGAATTGAAACAAATACACGATGGTGTTTTAGGAGACATTGCTCCAACGATATTAACGTTGATGGGAATTGAAAAACCAGCCGTTATGACTTGTCATTCGTTACTATAAAAGGTATTGTAGTTCCACAACTTATATAATTTAAAATGGAAGCTGTCTCAATTGAGGCAGCTTTTTTTATAAATAAAAGTTAAAATTTCATAATTAATAGTAATACTGTTATCTTTGCGTGAAATATAATTACTTATGAATACAATCCTATCCAATCTGAAAATACAAGTCAACGAAAAAATCTACGTTAAAGACCCTGAAACTTCTGCTTTGGGCAAAAAAATCATAGAACAAAGCATCCTTTTGATAGATGAAATTGGTTTTGATAATTTTACCTTTAAAAAATTAGGAGAAAAAATAGGTTCCAATGAAAGCTCTATCTACCGTTACTTTGAAAATAAACATAAATTATTGGTTTATTTATCCTCTTGGTATTGGAGTTGGATGGAATACAAACTTGTTTTTACTACAACAAACATCAGTAATCCAAAAGAAAAACTAAGGAAAGCATTAACTATTGTAACCGAAAAAGTGGATGATGACCACAAAACGGAACACATCAATGAAGCAGTTTTGAACAAAATTATCATTGCTGAATTTACAAAAACATTACACACTAAAGAAGTAGATCAAGAAAATAAAGAAGGCTTTTTCCTTATTTATAAAAGGGTGATTAATCGAATTGTAGGTTTTGTAAATGAGGTTAATCCCGAATATCCTTTTGCCAAATCACTTGTTTCCACAATCGTTGAAGGAGCATTACATCAACATTTTTTAAAGGATCATTTAAAAACTATAACTAATTGCAGTCAAACTATTTCGCCAACTGACTTTTACATTGATCTTGTAGAGAAGGTTTTGAGCTAAATAGTAACTTTAAAATTATAAAATAAACTCATTGCACATAAACATATGACACCACTAAAAAGATTTTACAATTTACTGGAACTAGACAAAAAAGATGTTTCCCAAATATTTTTCTACGCCATTTTTGCGGGATTAATTAGTTTATCGCTTCCCTTAGGAATACAAGCTATTATCAATTTTATTCAGTCAGGAAGAGTAAGTGCTTCTTGGATTGTACTTATTGTTTTAGTTGTTTTTGGCGTGGCTTTGGTAGGGATTTTGTCTTTAATGCAATTGCGAATCACTGAAAACCTGCAGCAAAAGATATTTGTTCGGTCCTCTTTTGAATTTGCGGCACGCTTACCAAAAATAAAATTCGAGGAATTATATGATAGTTATCCTCCAGAATTAGCAAATCGTTTTTTTGACACGATGACCATTCAAAAGGGGACGTCAAAATTACTAATTGATTTTTCAGCAGCATTGCTACAAATTACTTTTGGAATTATTCTCTTGTCATTATATCATCCTTACTTTATTGTTTTTGGAATACTGCTACTGTTTTTATTGTATTTCATCTTCAAATTTTCGTATCATTCTGGATTAGAAACAAGTTTAAAAGAATCTAAATTCAAATACAAAATAGCAAGTTGGTTGCAAGAAATAGCTCGGAATAATTTTAGTTTTCGAAAGGAAATTAATTACAATTTTGCTCTACAAAAAAATGATGGTTTGGTTGCTGATTATCTTACTTATCGTGAAAAACATTTTAGTGTCATAAAAAGGCAGTTTACGCAACTTATTATTTTTAAAATTATAATAACGGCAAGTTTACTATCCATTGGAGGCTTTCTAGTTTTAAGTCAGCAAATGAACATTGGACAATTTGTCGCGGCAGAAATCATTATTTTATTAGTAATTAACTCTGTCGAAAAAATCATTATTGGTTTAGAAACTTTTTATGATGTTTTAACTTCCATCGAAAAAATTGGACAGATAACCGACATGAATTTAGAGGAAATACAAGAAACGGATCTAGAAAATCTAAATTATCTCACTGACATTACATTAGAAACTGAAAATGTAAAATTTAAATTTCCTGATTCAAATGAAACTATATTAGGTGCTATTTCTTTAAAAATTAATCAAGGAGAAAAAATATTCATTGAAGGTGAAAATGGTTCTGGAAAAACGACACTTATCCGAATATTATCTGGTTTGTTGCAGCCCACATCCGGTTCATTTTTCATAAATGACGATACTTTTAGAAAGATTGATTTAAAGCAGTATCGATCCCAAATAGGAAGTATTATTAATGATGAGACCCCATTTGAAGGAACAATTTTAGAAAACCTGACTTTCAATGATAAAAATATAAGTCAGGAAGATTTAAAGTGGGCTATCACTGGTGTTCAATTAACATCTTTAATTAAAACATTACCAAAGGGGTTGAACACGAAAATTTTTCCGGAAGGAAGGCAATTATCGTCTTCCAATGCACAGAAAATCCTTTTGGCCAGAAGTATTATCCATAGGCCAAAAATACTATTTTATGAAGATCCCACTGACACTATGGATGAAAAAGTAGCTAATGAAATAATTGATTTCATCACTTCAGAAAAAAACAAATGGACCATTATTGTTTCTTCAAAAAATCCGTATTGGATAACAAAATGCGACCGTACAATCATCATTCAAAACGGAGCTATTCAATTTGATTTAAAAAACAATTAGTCATGCTAAACATATCTGATAACAAAACAAAATTGCAGTCACTAAATCGATATGCAACGGTGAAAAATTTAGAAAACAGACCTCATTATAAAATTTTAAATAAGATTATTGCAGGAGTTTCAATAGTGGGAATCATTATACTTTTCTTACCATGGACACAAAATGTTTCGGGAACAGGAGCTGTAACCACTTTAAAACCCAACCAAAGACCGCAATCCATCCAAAGTGTAATATCGGGAAGAATAGAAAAATGGTATGTTCAGGAGGGGGATTTTGTCAATAAAGGAGATACGATTCTTTTTATTTCAGAAATAAAAGAAGAATACATGGATCCAAATCTAGTGAAAAACACGAAAAATCAAGTCAATGCAAAAAAACAATCTGTGCAGTCGTACAACTCTAAAGTAAATACCCTTTCTACTCAAATTCAATCCATTGAAAACGAAAAGGAATTAAAATTAGAACAAGCGAAAAATAAAATTAAACAATCGCTTTTGAAAATAAAAAGCGACAGTATGGATTTAGTGGCAGTAAAAACACAAATAAGAATTGCCAACACGCAGTATAATCGCTCTCTAAAACTCAATAAAGAAGGATTAAAACCGCTTACTGATGTGGAAGACAAAAGACTAAAACTTCAAGAAGTTGAGGCGAAAATTATAACACAGGAAAACAAATTATTAAGCAGTAAAAATGAGTATATCAATTCTAAAGTAGAAACAAATAGAATTGTTGCGGAATATTCTGAAAAAGTTTCAAAAGCACAAAGTGATCAATTCACGGCATTAAGCAATAAATTCGATACGGAAGCACAAGTGGACAAACTGGAGAATCAGTATGCAAATTACAGTATTCGTAACGGAATGTATTACATCAAAGCGGCGCAAAACGGATACATAAATAGAGCTTTACAATCCGGTATTGGAGAAACCATAAAAGAAGGAACTGCTATTGCGACCATCATGCCATCTCAATACGATATTGCTGTTGAAACCTATGTAAATCCTATTGATTTACCATTGATTCAAAAAGGCGAAAAAGTAAGGGTTTGGTTTGATGGCTGGCCTACAATTGTCTTTTCTGGCTGGCCTGATATGTCATACGGAACTTTTGGAGGTGAAGTTGTTGCCATAGAAAATTTCATCAGTGAAAACGGGAAATACAGAGTCTTAATCGCTCCAGACAAAAACGAGGACAAATGGCCTAAACAAATCAGCATAGGTTCAGGAGCACAAACGATCGCTTTACTTGATACGGTTCCAATCTGGTTTGAAATATGGAGAACATTAAACGGATTCCCTCCCAATTATTATAAACAAACAAGCAAAACCGTTAAAGAAAAAAAATAATGAAACAGCTATTTATAGTTTTCATACTGTTTGGATTTTCTGTTTTTGGACAAGAAAACAAACCAAAAGAACTCACCTATAATGAGTTTCTGGGTTATGTGAAAAAATACCATCCATTAGTAAAAAATGCCAATTTAGAAATCAACAAAGCTCAAGCTAATTTGATGATGGCCCGCGGAGGATTTGATCCAAAAATCGAAGTAGATTTCAGCAAAAAACAATTCAAAGACAAGGAATATTATTCGATTTTAAACAGCAGTTTCAAAATACCAACTTGGTATGGAATTGAGATTAAAGCGGGTTTTGACAACAATGAAGGAATTTATTTAAATCCTCAAAACACACTGCCCAATCAAGGACTGACTTCGCTTGGAGTAACGGTTCCGCTTGGACAGGGATTGTTTATCAATCAAAGAATGGCGGATGTTCGAAAAGCAAAAATGCAAATGCAACTAAGCCAATCCGAAAGGAAACTGCAAGCAATTGCCGTTTTGTATGACGCATCGCTAGCGTACTTTAATTGGAAGAAAAACTTCAATGAAGTGCAATTGTATGAAGAATACAATCGCAATGCACAAATTCGGTTTAAAGGAATTCAATCGTTAATCAGTCAAGGGGACAAACCGGCAATTGATAGTATTGAAGCCGGAATTATTGTAAAAAACAGAATTTTGAACTTGGAAGATGCTAATCTGAAATTGGCTAAAGCCAAATTAGAGCTTTCTAATTTTCTTTGGTTGGAAAACAACATTCCGCTCGAAATATCCGATGAACTGATTCCAGAAACGCAATTGGAATTCACGATTCAGGAAAGTTTGAAAACCAATGATTTGTTGCAACAAGATTTCTCCATCTTGAATCATCCAAAAATAAATGCGCTACAAAGTAAAATTGACATACTGAATGTGGAAAAGAAATTAAAAGCCAATATGCTTTTACCAAAAATTGATGTGGGTTACTCCTATTTGTCTGAACCCAGTTATATTGACAATTATCAATTCAAGGATTACAAAATTGGATTGGATCTATATTTTCCTTTGTTTCTGAGAAAAGAACGCGGTAGCTTAAAATTGGCAAAATACAAAGTACAGGAAACCGAATTTTTATTAGACTTAGAAAAAGTGCAATTGACCAATAAAATCAATGCGCAGAAAATCGAAATCGAATCGCTTTTGAAACAAAAGGAGTTAATCAAAAGTTTGGCGAATGATAATCAGTTGATGTTGAATTCTGAGGAAAGATTGTTTTCTTTTGGCGAAAGTTCCTTGTTTTTAATCAATACCCGCGAAAATAATTTAATCAGTGCACAACTTTCGAAAATAGCGTTGGAGAACCGATTTTATATATCCAATTCGGAACTTTTTAAAATTATGGCCAATCCAGATTAAATAATTATAAAATTGTACTTTTGCAAACTGAAAATAAGAATTATGATTATTGTAAAATCACGTGAAGAAATAGAATTAATGCGCGAAAGTGCCTTAATAGTATCGAAAACATTAGGAATGATTGCTTCTGAAATAAAAGAAGGAGTTACCACTTTATATCTTGACAAATTAGCGGAAGAATTCATCCGTGACCACGGAGCCGAACCGAGTTTCCTTGGTTTATATGGATTCCCAAATTCACTTTGCATGAGTCCAAATGCTCAAGTAGTTCATGGAATTCCAAACAACAAACCATTAGAAAGTGGCGATGTGATTTCGGTAGATTGTGGTGCTTACAAAAACGGATACCACGGCGATCATGCCTATAGTTTTGAAATTGGCGAAGTGGCTCCGGAAACTAAAAAATTATTACAAATAACCAAAGAATCATTGTACGTTGGAATCCGAGAATTAAAACTTGGAAACCGCGTGGAAGATGTTGGCAATGCCATTCAAAGATATACAGAAGCGCACGGTTATGGTGTAGTTAGAGAACTAGTGGGACATGGATTGGGGCAAAAAATGCACGAAGATCCTGAAATGCCTAATTATGGCAAAAAAGGAAGAGGAAAACTTTTTGTAGAAGGAATGGTTGTAGCTATTGAACCTATGATTAACATGGGAACTAGAAACATCAAACAATTAAAAGACGGTTGGACAATTCTTACTGCTGATGGAAAACCAAGTGCGCATTTTGAACATGATGTAGCTATAATTGATGGGAAACCAGAAATATTGTCCACTTTTGCCTATGTATATAAAGCATTGGGAATTGTGAGTACTGAAGAAGATGAATTTAGAAGAGAGCCTCTTACAATATAACACGAATTTCACCAATTTCCACAAATTAAACTTTAAATGAAACCAGGTATAACAAACTAAAGTATTCAATTGTATGGACGATCTTTATTTAAAAGAAGAAGCTTTTAAGATTATTGGACTTTGCATGGAAGTGCATAAAATTCTTGGAAAAGGACATAGTGAAATTGTTTACGGCGATGCTTTAGAATACGAATTAAAAAAAAATGAAATTCCTTATAATAGAGAATCTAAATACAACATAGTATACAAAGACACCATATTACCGAGTTATTATTTTGCAGATTTCATTATTTTTGATGAAATTATTTTGGAATTAAAAGCAATTCAAAGTCTAACTAGTAGTGAAATAAAACAAACTTTAAATTATCTGGCAGCTTCACAAAATAAACTAGGATTATTGGTTAATTTTGGAGAAGACAGCCTAAAATATCGCAGAATAATTCTTTAACAACAATCAAAAATTAATAAAATCCATGTTTTTCATTTTTTATTAATTTGTGAAAATTCGTGAAATTCGTGTTTAAATTTACTTCCAAATCGTGAAAAAACTTTTCAAACTTATACTTAATACCATCCCTCGCCCACTATTAATCAGGTTGAGTTATGTGGCACGTCCTATCATTGCATTTACTTTAAAAGGTTCTACATTCACTGATCCTATTGATGGGAAAAGTTTCAAATCGATGTTGCCTTATGGATATGAAACACAACGGAACAACGTACTTTCACCAAGTACACTTTCTCTGGAAAGACACCGTTTATTGTGGTTGTATTTGAATGAACAAACTGATTTTTTTAAACCTGAACTCATTTCAGGTTCTCCTAATTCAAGTTCAAACCGAATTAAATTGCGAGATGCTGATATAAATTCAGTATTAAAAGTGTTGCATTTTGCGCCGGAACAAGCTTTCTATAAATTATTCAGAAACCAAAAAAATCTGGATTATACCACAACCGATTTATTTTCACCTCTTGCCGATGTAAAAGCGGATATATGTGATTTGCCTTTCGAGGACAATCAATATGACGTTATTCTTTGTAATCACGTTTTAGAACACATTCCGGATGATACCAAAGCGATGCAAGAATTATATCGAGTTTTGAAACCTGGCGGAATGGCCATTTTACAAATTCCGCAAGATTTATCCAGAGCGACTACTTTTGCTGATGATACAATCACAGATCAAAAAGAACGCGCCAAAATCTTCGGACAATATGATCATGTTCGGATTTATGGACGCGATTATTTTGATAAATTACGAAGTATTGGTTTTAAAGTAATCGAAGAAGAGTATACCACTAAAATTGCACCCGAATTAGTAGAAAAATATTGCTTGGCCAAAGGGGAAATTATCCCGGTTTGTTTTAAATAATTCACCATAAAAAAACCTGCTGAATTCAACTTTAGCAGGTTTTTAGTTTATAAATAAATTGGTTTATTTAACTCCAATTTGATGGCTTTCTATTTTACCATTTATATAAATTTTTAAAACATAAACTCCCTTATTTAAACCACTAACAAAAAATGAAGCTCTATTATCTTTAATTTGAATTTTGGCTTTTGATTTTCCCATAATATCAAATAATTCTCCTGAAATCTTAGCATTCTTTTCCGGAAGATTATTTGCATCTCTTAAGTCTATGTTTACTTTTTCATTTGAAGGATTTGGATAAACCAAAAATGTTTTTTCGTCTTCTGATAGTCTCATTAAATTATTGCTACAATCGACAACTTCAAAATACAACTCACTCCATTCGCTCCACCCACAATTATTTTTAGCTCGAACTCTAACACCTGTTTGTCCAATATAATTAGGAGCTATATAAATTTCATTTCCCCTAGTGTCTTGAGCAATTACAATGTTTGCATTAATTCTTTCCCATTCCCAATTTGTTTTTTCTCCAATTTCTAAATCAGTCATACCGATAACACTTGCCTCAACATTATTTGTTAAATCAAAAGAAGGCAACCCTAGTTCTTGCTGGCAAAAAGTGCCACTACATATTGTAGATTGATTTGGACAAATTAGTCCTGTAATTTGTGGCGCACCTACCCAAATTCTTTTAGTTATTGTAATGCCACCACAAATAGCATTACCATATATTACTTGCAGAGTTACGTAACCACTTCCATTATTAATTGTTAGGGTTACAGTCGACGTGTTGTTACCCGTTAAATTAGCAAGATACCCACCTTCGGTTATAGACCAATTATATGAATCAGCACCGCTTGGAACTGAAAAAACACTCGTCCCACAAACGGCATCGTTTCCAGTGATTTGTGATGCTGAATTTCCTGAACACATAAAGGAACAATTTGCTAATTCTGGATTAGTATACGGATTGCTCAATGCGTTTAGTTCAGATGCTAGCCATTTTCCATTTCTGGGATTAAATGAAATGTGTTGTTTGTTGTGTGCGTTTGGGTTTACTATATCAAAATCTGTGACGAAATTGGCAAACGGACTATTTTTGGGAGAAACAAGTGGTATTGCCCCAACATATGATTTTTTGTAGTCTTCATCTATTAAGGTTATGTTTCTTTTACCAATATCTAGAGCACTTGCTGTTGGAATAAAACCAAAACGATCTTTTATAATTAGATTTGGGCTATTAACAGTTCCAGCTAGAGTATTTGTATCAAAATAGCCACCTCCATAAGTATCAAAAGGTAAAATTCCCAAAGGTTGGTTTTTTGTTACATTAGTAATATCAACCGTGACATTTAAAACCCAAAGAATTTTCTTGGTATATGACATACGTCCTTTGTAAATCTCGTTACCGGAAGTATCATATAATGATTTAGCTTTAAAATCGACATTGTATTTTGAGTGCCCAGGGAATAGTCCTAAAACTGCTACCCCATAAAGATCAGAATCTACAAATGTTCCACCAATATATCCTCCTAAAGGATTGTAAATCAAACTGAATAAATCACCCCAAAAAGACAATCCTTTGTTTAATTGAATATTGACCAAGTCATCACCTGGATTAAAGTTTTGAGTTGTACCGCATTCGCTACCATTACTGATCGCGATATTCCTGCATTGTAACGGATAGCCACCACTATTTGCAAGCCCTTTTCCTTTTAATTCATCATAGAATGAGGTGTTTTCCCAATTGTCTATTGCGTAATTAGAATTTACAAAATTGCCGATTAATTGTTTAGAAGCTGGAGCGTCGAGAATAGACAAATAAGAAGAAACAGGTTGGGTATCTGTATTCATGGGAAGATAAACTTCACCACCATACAATAGTAAAGGAGATTTTACATACTGACTTTTAAGGTGACGAAACATATACTGAAAAGAAATCGGAATATTAGCCCCTTGTTGCGGTGCATCGTGTGATATAAACAGACTGGTTTGATGATTTTCGCCTCGCTGCTCCATATCTGCAAGGGCATAACGAGCAATAACACCACCCATACTTTGTCCTAAAACTACATTTTTAGTGGTACTCCCGCTCAAAACTTTACGGTCATTCACGTATTTTATGACCGCCTCAAGGGCATAAGCATTACGTTGCATATAATCTACGCCATTATTCCAATCTACATAGACAATGTCGTATTGTTTGTAGTCTTCGTAAAGTAGATTTTTTAATTCAACTCCGCTTTCAAGAAGACTTGGTTGAAATGTTCCAGAATAGGTATTATTCCCATATGCTTTTTCAGGATTCAAAACTACACCAAGATCAAATCCTTCGGCTACAATTAGCGGTCTCTTAAGTCCCTGACTAGGATCCCCAGCATAATCAATCGTCAGCTTTACAGTTCCTAATCCGCCTAGATAAGGAATTGCAG
Organism: Flavobacterium sp. CG_9.10; assembly: GCF_015752245.1. NCBI lineage: Bacteria > Pseudomonadati > Bacteroidota > Flavobacteriia > Flavobacteriales > Flavobacteriaceae > Flavobacterium > Flavobacterium sp. CG_9.10. The sequence goes on along the minus strand of NZ_JADOVD010000005.1, from coordinate 55,471 downwards.
CTGTTATACTTATTGGGCTTTCTGTTGGAGAAATTCTACAGGTTTGGCAGGGTGGAGGAACTGGAGGTCCTGTTTGTCCATTTACCTGATTTTTGCCTATTTTCATCCTTGATTGGTTATACAAAGCTGTACCATTACTGAGATTCAGTTTGTATTTCCAAATTTTTGTCCCGTATGTGGTATAATTAACCGTAATGTTTTGGTTATACGTCACTGTTACGTATCCCTGTCCATTATCAAAATCTATTTGTATGCTTGTTATTAGGTTTTGATAATTAGAGATAAATATATTGGAAGGAATTTTTACTTGCATAGTCAATTCATCATATTGCTTGATGGGCGCTGCCATTGCAAAAGTTTGCAACTCTTGATATGGATTTTGCCATACTCCGTTGATTACCTTGTCATAAAATTTATTGTTGGACAACATAATCTTATTAGTCGTAAGGGCATTATCTGCAAATTGAGCGTACTTAAAATACAGCCCACTCAAGGCGATAACACCTATTGATCTATTGCCGTTCCATCTGTTGTCATATTCTGTAGGAGTTATCCAGGCCGTACTTACTTCTCGTACTCTGCTAGAAAGTAATGTGTTATAAATTTGATTTTAACTAGATTTGTCTGAATACGTACTATCTGTAAGTGTACCATTGTAAGCAGGTACATTGGTAAACTCCATACCATAATCGAGCAGAATACCGTGTGGTATTTTGGTTTTGTCCAGCGATCCAAATACAGTGTTCATTTGTGTTGCAAAAGTCGTATTGATGTCTTGTTGCGCATTTGAAAATATAGAAAATAAAAAAGCAAAAAGGAGGAATGTAATTTTTTTCATAAATTTGTTTTTTAAATTAAATAAAGATGAGATATTGTTCAATTTGATTTTGGTAAGACTGTCTTTTTGCCAATCTTACTTTTTTATAATTAGTTTTAATATTCCATATCAAAGCGACCTTCACGAACTTGAATTTTTTCTCCTTTTGAGTTTACAGCATCAAACCAAAATGTTCCCGATAGTATTGCTTTGCTAAAATTATGATTAGTGATTTTTAGTTCGCCAGTGATTGTTAAGGTTGTTCTGTAATCATCTTTACCGATACCTCCCGTAAATACAACAAACTGCCCCCATTTAGAATTATATTCCTGTAAGTCGTATATTTTACCTATTTCTAAATTTTGATTTAAAGTTGAGATATAAATTGATCTTGAAGTATCATTCATATTTTCAGTAATTCTTAATCCAAAATTCAATCCGTCTTGATATAAACAATTTAATATTATTCCAGTTCCTTTTGGTAAAAATGCTTCACCATTTATTAAACAACCAGCAGTATTTGCACCTGTTTGTGTAGCAGGAGGTAGTTGGTCTATTGGCTTTTTCGGTTTGTTGTCATCTGTAGAGCAACAACTTAATATAAGAACTGTTGCGAATAAAAATAGTAGGTTTTTCATTGGTTAAGTTTTTGTTAAAAATAAAATATATATACTTTTTACGTGTTAATTTTTAGTTAATTTTATTGCAACTATTTGATCTTAATGATTTTTTAAATTATATAAATGTGAGGTGTTGTTTAATTTGATCTTTGTAAAATTATCTTTTTGCCAATCTTACTTTTTATAATTAATTTTTAATATTCCCTATCAAATCGACCATCGCGTACTTGTATTTTTCCCCTTCAGAGTTTATTGCATCAAACCAGAAAGTACCAGACGGTATTGCTTTATTAAAATTATGATTGGTTATTTTTAGTTCGCCTGTGATTGTTGAAGTTGTTTTATATCGCAAATCTCCAATATTTTGATATATATTATATTCCCCAAATTGAGAATTTGCTCCATATTCTTTTAAAATGTACGTTTGACCAACAACTAAACTTTGATTATTGCTTATAATGCCTATTAATATTGTTTGATTATTTAGTTTTTGAGCGAGGTTAACAGTGAAATCTTTTCCATCAATATAATTACAAACTAAATTACCTGTAGGTAAATAGCCCTTTGGTAAAAAGGCTTTTCCATCTAACAAGCATCCAGCAGTATTTGCGCCAATTTGTGTAGCAGGAGGTAATTGGTCTATTGGGTTTTGTGGTTTGCTGTCGTCTTTCTTGCAACAAGTTAATGTAAGTGCGGTGTTAATTAATAATTACTTTAACTCCAATGTGTTTGTATTTAAAGTCTGTTATTGTTAATAATTACAGCGAATCGTCCTACTATAATTTCTACCATAAAAAAAACCTGCTAAAGTTAATTTTAGCAGGTTTTTAGTTTATAATTAAATTGATTTATTTTTTTTCCGGCATTAGTATTCCAATTACTTTATCTTTTGTAAGGTATTTTTTTGCAATATCTTGCATATCCTTAGCCGTTACCGAATTGACCGTTTCTTCAAATTTCAAAACTTCTTCAGCGCTGCTTCCATTCGTATAGGATTTAGTAAAATTAGACAACCAATATCTATTTTCTTTACTATCTTTTCTGAAATCAGCCAGCTCCCCTTCTTTAAATTTAGCCACATCTTTTTCATCTGGTCCCTTATCAATAATGTTTTGAAGTTCTTTTAAAGCAGAAGCTGTCAATTTTTCAGCATTATCTGGTCCACATGGAAACCCAATTGAAAAGTTGTAGGATCCATTTGGAATTTTATTTAAACTTCCTCGTGCCGAAACACCATAAACGCCACTTTCATTTTCACGTAATTGTTCAATTAGTTTTATTGTCAAAACTTCACCTAAAGCTTGCATACTCATGGCATCTTTAGCAGAATATTTTGCATCTCCATAATACATAATAGTTACATTACTTTTAGGATCTGTTCCTTTATTAACCACTTTTTTCAAATCTCCTTTCAACATTCTATATCCTAAATCTACTGCTTTCTCTTTTTTATTAGTAGTAGCCAAAGATGCTAAATATTTTACGGCATATGCTTCCATAATTTTATCGTCAATGTTTCCAACGAAATAAAACTCAAAATCAGCAGCGTTGGCAAAACGCTCTTTGTATTTAGTGTAGGCTAACTTGTAATCTGTTGCAGCCCACGACTGATCCGTCGGCATAATTCCGTTGAATCTTGGATTTTCTTTATTCAGATAAGTATAAAACTCTTGTTGAAAATAGTTTTGTGGTTGCGAAGCCATATTCTTAAAGAAACTAGACTGCTTTTGTTTAAAGCCTTCAAAAGCTTCAGGATCATAGTTTAAATCCGTGAAGTACGCATACGTCATTTGGAACAAATACTCTAAATCCTTGGGAGTGGCATTCCCTCTTAAACCTTCGGTAGCACTACCAATATATGGACTTACTCGTGCAATTTTACCCGTCATAAATTTATTGATATCATTCAATTTTAATCCTGAGAATCCGGCTTCTGCCAAGGCTCCATTAGCAAATTGAACTTTTTTCATTTCATCATTTGAATACAAATTGCTTCCACCGAAACTTACTGCTTCAAAAAGAATCTCATCATTTTTAAAGTCGGTATTTTTATAAGTAACTTTTGCTCCATTAGATAAAAATAACGTTTTTGTCCCAATTTTATCATTGTTCTCACGTTTAACGATAGTTCCAGAAACAATATCTTGTCTTATAAGACCCTTGGCCACAGCCACATCTTCATAAGGTTTAATTTCATCAACATTCACTTTCAATGCATTCAAAACGTCTTGCTCTGAAGGTTTTTTAAGTCCCGCTTTTTCCGGCCCTGTTAAAACAATAACGCGATTATCATCTTTGATATATTCCTTAATATAGCCATTAACATCATTTAACCCAATTGTAGGCAAAAGTTGTTTCATGGTAGCAAATGTCCATTCAATTCCTGGAGTAGGCTGTTTTTCTAAGAAATTAGCCTGATATTCCGCTACAAAATTTTCAGAATTTGTTTTGCTTCTATCATTGAACGATTTTTCGATAGTGGCGATAAACTCTGCTTTTGATCGATCTAATTCTCCTTGGGTAAATCCAAATTTTTTCGCTCTTTCATTCTCAGTAACTAACACCTTCAAAGCACTTATTTGCTTGTCTTCTTGTGACATTGCAATAGATTGATACGCTTTTTTATTTCTAGCATAAGTTCCCCCATGATAGGAATATCCATAAATAAAAGGAGGTATTGCAGCATTTGTCAATTCATTCAATCTATTGTTTAACATGGTGGTGAACAATCCTTCAACCAAATCATCTTTAAAATCTTTCAAAGTAACTACCGGTTTTGGCAAGCCAGAATCTTTATACACTAACTGTACTTGTGCGCTTGTCGCCTCTTTATCGCTTTCAATTGCTACGAAAGTCTCTTTATGATTGGGTACCTCAAAAGTTTTTCTGGGTTTTTCATTTTTCGGATTTTGATAGTTTGAAAAGTGAGCAATCACTTTTTTCTCCATTTCGGCCACATCAATATCGCCAACAACAATAACACTCATTAAATCTGGTCGGTACCAGTCTTTATAAAAACTTACAATTTTGTCGTATTTAAAGTTCTCTAAGATTTCTTTTTTACCAATTGGCAAACGATCTGCGTAATGTGAATTGTACATCATTTTTGGCAAATAACGTCCCATCATTCTTTTTTGAGCCCCTAAACCCAAACGGTATTCTTCAAGAACAACACCTCTTTCTTTATCAATTTCTTCAGGAGTCAAGTTGGCATTAAAAGCCCAATCTTCAATGATATTAAAACCATTTTCTAATTTTTCCGGACTGTCTGACGGTATTGGAAGAAAATAAACCGTTTCATCAAAACTTGTGTAAGCATTTAAATGTTGCCCGAATTTCACACCAATACTTTGTAAATAATCAACCAATTTGTTTTTTGGAAAACGCTTCGTCCCATTAAAACTCATGTGCTCCATAAAGTGAGCCAATCCTTGTTGATCGTCATTTTCTAGAATTGAACCGGCATTGATAATAAGTCTCAAATCGACTTTATTCTCAGGTTTGGCATTTTTCTTGATGTAATAGGTTAATCCATTTTTAAGTTTTCCGGTTTTTACACTGGAATTAAAAGGAATTGTTTTTGAGTAATCAATTTCCTGTGCGAAAATCGCTGCGGGAATGAGCAACATCCCTAAAGCTAACTTACTAAGTTGTTTCATAAAGTTTGGTTTATTTTTATTCAAAACTAAACAGATAACTTTGCATACAATCGATTATTATGAAATATTTAACAGAAATTACTCACAAATAAAAATTTTTATTTCGCGTAGAAAGTCGGTCTAATTAAAATGAATCCTAATCACTATATTTACATTATTTAAGTGCTATAATAAGATGACAAAAACCGCTCTCAAAATATTTTCGTTATTCCTGCTTTTTTCATTCTATTGCACTTTCGCGCAAGTAGAAAAAGAAATAGCGTCACCTTATAATATAAAAACAGTTTCTTTTACGCAAAGCAATCAAAATGTAATTCCGATTTTTAAACTAGGAGAAGGATTTCAATTACAATTTGATGATCTTTTTGGTAACGAGGCCAACTATTATTATGAAATTACCCATTGCGATTATAACTGGAAGCATTCGGAAATTCCTAAAAGCGAATACTTAAAAGGTTTTGACAATCAAAGAATTTCAGATTACACTAATTCATTCAACACTTTACAAATCTATTCGCATTACAAACTATCAATTCCTAATCAAGTTACTCAATTATTAATTAGCGGAAATTATATACTGAAAGTTTTAAATGAAGAAAAAGAAGTTGTTTTCTCCAGAAAATTCATCTTTTATGAAGATGTGGCAACCGTTCCTATTCAGGTAAAAAGAGCCCGAACGGTCAGCAATTTAGATTTTAAACACAACTTGGAATTTGCGGTAAAATCAAATACGATTACATTTCAAAATCCGTTGAAAAACATAAAAGTAGTTTTACTTCAAAACGGACAGTTCAATAATGCTGTTAAAAATATCGTTCCGCAATACACCATTGCCAACGATTTAATTTACAAATATGATGCTGAAACCCAATTTTGGGCAGGAAATGAGTTCTGCTATTTTGAAAACAAAGACATTAGAGCTGCAAATAATAATGTTGCCCGAGTAAATTCAAATAATGAAATCTACAGTTCGTATCTATACACCAATAATGCCCGAACTAATTTCCCTTATTCCGTAACAGAAGATATCAACGGAAATTTTGTTGTTAAGAATCTAAATGCCGCCAATAATGAAATTGAGGGTGATTATGCTTGGGTTTATTTTAGTCTTTCGGCACCAACTTTCAGGCTGAGCAAAGACATATATATTACCGGCATGTTCAACAATTACAACCTGACACCCGAATATAAAATGGATTTCAATGCCCAAAAAGGAATCTATGAAAAAGCCATTTTAATAAAACAAGGATTTACAAATTTCAAATATACAGTTGCAGACAACAAAGGAATTATTGACGATGAAAATGCAATTGACGGAAATTTCTATCAAACAGAAAATGAATATTCTATAATCGTTTATTACCGCGAAAACAATGATCGCTATGATCGAGTAATTGGGAAAGGAGTCGCTAATTCGTTAAACATCATCAACTAAAAAAAACTTTTCTAAAATTGGCTCTACGAAATCAAATTTTTGTAAATTTGTCAGTATTAAGCACCTAAATCATTTATTTATTATGGTTTCTCAAATAACAAGAGGCATAAAAATATCAGTATTGACTAGTTTTGAAGGCACCTACTTCAAGAACTATAAGATCCATTTTGCCTTTAGTTATCAAATTACAATCGAAAATCACAGTAAAGATTCCGTTCAATTAATTTCTCGTCATTGGGAAATTTTCGACTCCCTAAATGATTCAGAAATCGTAGATGGCGAAGGTATAATTGGTAAAAAACCAGTGCTAAAACCAGGCGAATTTCACACTTACAGTTCAGGTTGTTTGCTGTCATCGCCTTATGGCGCGATGAAAGGTTATTTCAACATGATCAATTTTACCACCACAAAAAACTTTAAAGTAATTGTGCCTACTTTTAGACTGTGTGCTCCTTTCGCTTTAAATTAGGATTTTTTCCAGTTTCTTTAGAAGCTAATCCAGCTATCCATTTCAAGTTTTCGTCGCCTCATTTATTTTTTTCTAAGTAAAATAAGGAGCTTCTAAAGTCGCTCTTATTTCACAAGAAAAAATATAACGAGACCACAAAAAGCTTTCCATTTCTATCTGGGCTAAAACACTACCATCTAAATCTAGTGCTTTTAGTTTACAGCATTAAATGTCATTTCTTTAAACAATCCTTCGTACTTTTGTGCATTATTTAAAAAACACACTACAAGGATTTCTAATTTTATAATTTTACAAATATGTTAAAAGGATTTTTTCATGTACCAAAAGCGGTAAACGAACCAGTAAAAGGATACGCGCCAAATTCACCAGAAAAAGCAGCTGTTCAAGCAGCTTACACAAAAATGTGGAATTCTAAAATCGATGTGCCATTATATATTGGAAGCGAAGAAATTAGAACTGGAAACACTAAAAACATGACCGCTCCTCACGATCACAAGCACATCGTAGGAACCTATCATTTAGCCGAAAAAGCTCATGTTGAAAAAGCAATTGCAAATGCATTAGAATCAAAAACGGCGTGGGCAAATATGGCTTGGGAACAACGTGCCGCTATTTTCCTAAAAGCAGCTGAATTGATTGCAGGTCCATACAGAGCAAGAATAAATGCTGCAACAATGATTGCGCAATCAAAAAATATCCATCAAGCCGAAATTGATGCTTCCTGTGAATTGATCGATTTTTTACGTTTCAACGTAGAATTTATGACGCAAATTTACAATGACCAGCCAAAATCCAATTCGGATATGTGGAACCGTTTAGAGTACAGACCTCTTGAAGGTTTTGTATACGCGATTACTCCATTTAACTTTACCGCTATTGCCGGAAATCTTCCTGCAAGTGCTGCAATGATGGGGAATGTTGTAATCTGGAAACCGAGCGACAGTCAAGTTTTCTCTGCACAAATCATTATTGAAGTATTTAAAGAAGCAGGAGTTCCTGATGGCGTTATCAACGTCGTTTTTGGAGATGCTTTAATGATTACGGATACTGTTTTGGCAAGTCGTGATTTTGCAGGAATTCACTTTACAGGTTCAACTCATGTGTTTAAAGATATTTGGGCAAAAATTGGAACTAATATTCACCATTACAAAACGTACCCAAGGATTGTAGGAGAAACTGGTGGAAAAGATTTTATCATCGCACATCCAAGTTCGAATCCAAAACAAGTGGCAACAGGAATTGTTCGTGGTGCTTTTGAATATCAAGGTCAAAAATGTTCTGCAGCTTCAAGATCGTATGTTCCTAGAAGTTTGTGGCCAGCAATCAAAGAACAATTAATCACCGATACCAAATCGATGAAAATGGGTTCTCCGGAAGATTTTGGAAATTTCATCACAGCAGTTATTCACGAAGGTTCGTTCGACAAATTGGCTGGTTTTATCGACCAAGCCAAAAAAGATGCTGATGCTGAAATTATCGTTGGAGGAAATTATGACAAATCTGTTGGTTACTTTGTTGAACCAACCATTATCGTTACGACAAATCCACATTATTCTACGATGGAAACCGAATTATTCGGACCTGTAATGACGATTTTCGTTTACGAAGACGACAAATGGGAAGAAACCTTGGAATTAGTAGACACCACTTCAGAATATGCTTTAACCGGTGCAGTTTTTAGTACAGACCGTTATGCTATTGAACAAGCGACTACCAAATTGCAAAATGCTGCCGGTAATTTCTATATCAACGATAAACCTACAGGAGCCATAGTTGGAATGCAGCCTTTTGGTGGTGCAAGAGCCTCAGGAACGAATGACAAAGCAGGTTCTGCATTGAACTTATTGCGTTGGGCTTCGCCAAGAACTATTAAAGAAACTTTCATTACGCCAACTGATTATAGATATCCGTATTTAGGAGAGTAAAATTAGTCTTAAAGTTAGAAAGTCAAAAGTCGAAAGCCTTAAAAACTTTATAAATAACAAACCCCACTAGAACTCGATTCTTGTGGGGTTTGTTTTTTTATTTTCATTGCGATGAACGAAGCAATCGCATGATGAGAGTAACAAATGCGATTGCTTCGTTCATCGTAATGACCTAACTCGTAAACTTCAGCGGTACATGAACGACTTTCTTAGTCTCAAAGAACTCATCTTCAAAATAGTCGGATAAATCGTATTGAGTGGCTTTTGGAAAATCCTTTAATTCTTCGGTTAAATCACCGCCTTTTAGATACAGAATCCCATTTTTCAGTTCGTGCTTATTTTTCTTTTTGATTTTGTCTTTCACCCAAGAAACAAAATCAGGCATATTCGTTACCGCTCGACTCACGATAAAATCGAAATCGCCTTTCACCAGTTCGGCGCGCAATTGTTCCGCTTTTACATTTTTCAACTCTAACCCTTCGGCAACAGCCTGAACCACTTTGATTTTTTTGGCTATAATATCAATCAAATGAAAACGTGTTTCCGGGAAAAGAATCGCCAAAGGAATACCAGGAAATCCGCCTCCAGTTCCCACATCAAGAACGTACGTTCCAGGTTCGAATTTTATAATTTTGGCAATTCCCAAAGAATGTAAAATATGTTTGGTATACAAAGAGTCAATATCTTTTCTAGAAATGACATTGATTTTTTCGTTCCAATCGTGGTAAAGAACATTCAATTTTTCGAATTGCTCTTTTTGAATATCGGTTAAATTAGGAAAATACTTAAGAATCTCGTCCATCGTTCAATTTTTTTAACAAAAGTACTATTTTTAAGTCTGAAATATTTAACTCAATTTTGCAGAGTTGAAATTTATAATATTTATCTTTGGGAATTATTTAAAATTTATATGAACCAGACCGCTCCTACTTTTGCAAAGCAAGACAATCTAAAGTTTTTTAGAACACTTAACTCACGGGTAAACAACTACTTTAAGGAAAACAACATCTCAAAAACAGGGAATTGGAAACTTCATTTGAAAACCATTATTCTGATCACTGTTTTTTTAGCACCCTATTTTCTTATCCTAACCCTTGATATGCCTTTTTGGGCGCACTTATTATTGACAATTGTCATGGGTATAGGTATGGCTGGAGTGGGAATGAATGTGATGCATGATGGTAATCATGGTTCCTATTCTAATAAAAACTGGGTTAATAAATTCATGGGCGGAACTATCTATGTTTTGGCAGGAAATGTTCACAATTGGCAAGTACAACATAACGTTTTGCACCATACCTATACAAACATTCCGGGTCACGATGAGGACTTAGACGCAGGACGTGTTATTCGTTTTACAAAAGACGCAAAATGGCATAACTTCCACCGTTTCCAACAATATTACTCTGTATTTTTATATGGATTGCTAACTTTCAATTGGGCTATCACCACCGATTTTAAACAGATGCGTAATTATATAAAAAGGAAATTATCGTACGGAGAATTAAAAAGTCCGAAAGTACTATGGACCACATTAATCATTACTAAAATAATTTACATTTCTATCTGGATTGTTTTACCAATAGTTATTGGAATTACATGGTGGAAAGTTCTTATTGGATTTTTTATCATGCACTACACCGCTGGTTTAATTTTAAGTATTGTATTTCAATTGGCACACGTTGTGGACGAAACAACTAATCCGTCTCCAAATGAATTGGGCGAAATGGATAATACTTGGGCTATTCACCAATTATTCACCACAACAAATTTTGCTCCAAAAAACGCAATCGTAAACTGGTACACCGGTGGATTAAATCACCAAATAGAACATCATATTTTTCCAAATATAAGTCATGTTCACTACGGTAAAATTGCAAAAATTGTGAAAGAAACTGCTCAAGAATGCAACTTGCCTTATTACGAATACAAAACAATGCGAAGTGCCGTTGTTGCTCATTTCAAACATTTGAAAGAGTTAGGACAAAAACCAGCTATCAGTGCGTAATTGTTCCGTAAAAACGCACTGCAGTACCTCTCTACAATAGAATAAATAAAATAAAAAACTAACTACAACCTATTACAATGAATCCACTTTCAGATAGAATTAACAACTTATCGACATCGCAAACATTAGCAATGGCTGCTTTGGCCAGAGAATTAAAAGCACAAGGAAAAGATATTATCAGTTTAAGTTTAGGTGAGCCCGATTTCAATACGCCCGACTTCATTAAAGAAGCTGCTAAACGCGCCATCGATGAAAACTATAGCACGTATTCTCCAGTAGAAGGTTATGCCGAATTAAAAGAAGCAATCTGTAGAAAATTCAAAAGAGATAATGATTTAGAATACAAACCATCCCAAATTGTAGTTTCAACTGGAGCAAAACAATCCTTATACAACATTGCACAAGTAATGTTAAATGACGGTGACGAAGTAATTTTACCTGCACCGTACTGGGTTAGTTATTTCGAAATTGTAAAATTATCAGGTGGAGTTCCCGTAGAAGTTCCTACATCTATAGAAAGTGATTTCAAAATTACACCACAACAATTAGAAGCTGCCATCACTCCAAAAACAAAAATGATGTGGTTCAGCACACCTTGTAATCCAAGTGGTTCTGTGTACAATAGAGAAGAATTGACCGCTTTAGCTAAAGTATTGGAGAAATATCCAAATGTTTACGTGGTTGCCGATGAAATCTATGAGCATATCAATTTCTCTGGAAATTTTTGCAGTATCGCTTCAATTCCAGGAATGTTGGAAAGAACTATTACTGTAAACGGTGTTGCAAAAGCATTTGCCATGACAGGATGGAGAATTGGATACATTGGCGCACCGGAATTTATCGCTAAAGCTTGTACCAAAATTCAAGGCCAAGTAACTAGCGGAGCTAACAGTATTGCACAACGTGCTACCATTACGGCTGTAGATGCTGATCCAAGTGTTTTAAAATATATGGTTGACGCTTTTCATAGCCGTAGAGATTTAGTGGTTGGTTTATTGAAAGATATTCCCGGTATAAAAATCAATGTTCCTGAAGGTGCTTTTTACGTATTTCCAGACGTATCTTCTTTCTTCGGAAAAACATTAAAAGGAACTTTCATCAAAGATGCCAATGACTTCTCGATGTACCTCTTGGGCGAAGCTAACGTAGCAACCGTAACAGGTGACGCATTTGGAAACCCAGATTGCATCCGTTTTTCTTATGCCACGAGCGAAGAATTACTAAAAGAAGCATTAAGAAGAATTAAAGAAGCAGTAGCATAAAAATATTTAGTTTAAAGTTTAAAATAGTTTAAAGTTTAAAGTTTCACACTTTAGATTTTAAACTATTTTTGTTTATAAAATGATTTGGGCGTAACCATGCTTTCACTATCGTTACAGCATAGGTCGGGCTTTCGGCTTTATCTCTCCGTTTCACTACGAGGATATCGCCTCTATCCCTTACGCTGAAAAAAGATTCCGTGCACGAACAATTGATTGTACGGACAGGTCGCAACCTCTCCCTACAAAAAAACAAAAAACATGAAAATACTCTTACTAGGCTCAGGCGAATTAGGAAAAGAATTTGTAATCGCCGCACAACGCATCGGACAAATAGTAATTGCAGTGGACAGCTACGAAAACGCTCCGGCAATGCAAGTTGCTCACGGTTACGAAGTCATCAACATGCTGGACGGAGAAGCTTTGGACAAAATCGTAGCGAAACATAAACCTGATATTATCGTTCCTGAAATTGAAGCCATTCGCACCGAACGTTTTTACGATTACGAAAGACAAGGTATTACTGTGGTTCCCTCTGCGAAAGCGGCTAACTTTACGATGAATAGAAAAGCAATCCGTGATTTGGCTGCCAAAGAATTGGGTCTAAAAACGGCCGCTTATCGATATGCCACCACTGCCGATGAATTACGAAAAGGAGTTGAAGCCGTGGGAATGCCTTGCGTAGTAAAACCATTAATGAGTTCGTCAGGAAAAGGACAATCTTCCATAAAAACCGAAGCCGATATTGAAAAAGCATGGAAGTATGCCGTGGAAGGATCCCGTGGCGATGTGGTGGAAGTAATTGTAGAAGCCTTTGTCAAATTCAATTCGGAAATCACCTTATTGACCGTTGTTCAAAACAACAACCCAACTTTATTTTGTGCTCCTATTGGTCATAGACAAGAACGCGGTGATTACCAGGAGAGCTGGCAACCTGCCAGAATTTCAGATGCCGATTTATACGAAGCACAGGACATGGCCGAAAAAGTAACCGAAGCTCTGGGTGGCGCAGGACTTTTTGGCGTAGAATTTTTCTTGGCAGATGATGGGGTTTATTTCTCGGAATTATCGCCTCGTCCGCACGATACAGGAATGGTAACATTAGCCGGGACGCAAAACTTCAATGAATTCGAATTGCATTTACGAGCCATTTTGAGTTTACCAATTTTCGAAATTACATTAGAAAAAGCCGGAGCTAGTGCCGTTATTTTAGCTTCAGAAAATTCAACAAATCCAACGTATTCTGGAATAGAAAACATTGCCGCTTTACCAAAAACGGACTTCAGAATCTTTGGCAAACCAACAGCAAGACCATTTAGAAGAATGGGCGTAGTTTTAGTCAATGATACTTTAGAAACGCCAATTGAAGAAATAGTCGAAAAAGCCAAAAAAACAGCTACCTTAGTAAAAGTAAATCCATAATCATGAAAAAATTAATAGTAGCCACATTTTTATTTGTTACAGCAATAATAAGTGCGCAAGACAAAAAAGACCAATCTAAAACCCAAATTGTCGACGCTGCTTGCGGACAATGTCAATTTGGAATGGAAGGAAAAGGATGTGAATTAGCAGTCCGTATTGATGGAAAAAGTTATTTTGTAGACGGAACTTCCATCGATTCTCATGGTGATGCACATGCGAACGACGGCTTTTGTGCAGCTGTTAGAAAAGCCGAAGTTGTTGGTGAAATAAAAGACAACCGTTTTGTAGTTTCAAAATTTAAATTACTTCCTGAGGAAAAGAAAAAATAACAAGGTTGTCTTTGATTCTTCAAAATATTACCAAGCATGTAACTCTTACTCCAGCAGAAGAGCAGCTTTTTTTGTCTAAAATTGAAACGCATCATTTTAAAGCCAAAAGTCTTTTGTTAAATTCAGGACAAGTTTGCAAACATTCTTATTTTGTAGACTCTGGAATTTTGAGAAGTTTCAATATCAGCGATAACATTGTAGAACATGTTTTAAATTTTGCTTGTGAGGGCTGGTGGATTGGTGATATGTACAGCTTAATTTCGCAAAAACCCGGCAATCTTTTTATTGAAGTTTTAGAAGACGCCGAAGTACTCTCGTTATCAAAAGAGAACCAAGAGCAATTGTATGTTGATATTCCGAAGCTCGAACGCTTTTTTAGAATTCTAACCGAAAATTCATTGGTAGCCAACCAAGAACGATTGATGGATAATTTAAGTTTATCAGCAGAAGAGCGCTTTGAAAAATTTTGCAAAAGATATCCTAGCCTAATTCAAAAAGTACCGCAAAAACAAATTGCTTCTTATATTGGCGTAACACCCGAATTCTTTAGCAAGATGAAAAGTCGGTTACTTAAGAAGTAGTATTCAGTCGCAGTTTTCAGTAGCAGTGTGAAAATGAATAAGTACAGTTGCAGTTTGCAGGATGACTGAATACTGCGACTGAAAACTGAAAACTAACTTCTTAATCTACATTAAGTGCCAACTCCGTTCAATGATTGTAAATTTGTATCATAATAATTACTAAATTTATTACATTATGGAAAATACAATCATACATAAAGCAAATACACGTGGTCATGCTGATCACGGTTGGTTGAATGCTTATCATAGTTTTAGTTTCGCCAATTGGTACAACCCTGAAAGAGTTCAGTTTGGCGCACTTCGTGTTCTAAATGATGACACTATTGCAGCCGGAATGGGTTTTGGAACACATCCGCACGATAACATGGAAATTATCACCATTCCTCTTGAGGGCGATTTAGCGCACAAAGACAGCATGGGCAATACCGAGACCATTAAAAGTGGCGATATTCAAGTCATGAGCGCCGGGACTGGAGTAAAACATTCTGAGTTCAATCCGAATGCGGATCAAAGAACAAAATTATTGCAAATTTGGGTTTATCCAAACCAACAAAATGTGGAACCCCGTTACCAGCAAATCACTTTAAACCCTGAAGACCGAAAAAACAAATTGCAACAAATTCTTTCACCAAATGCAGACGATGCCGGTGTTTGGATTCATCAGGATGCTTGGTTTCATTTGGGTAAATTTGACAAAGACTTTTCAGTACCTTACAATTTTAAAAAAGAAGGAAATGGCGTTTATGCCTTTATCCTTTCAGGTACTATAACTATAAACGGACAAGAATTAGAGACTCGAGATGGTTTTGGGATTTGGGACACGAATTCTTTGGATATTAAAGCGACTTCAGATGCGGAATTTTTATTGATGGAAATCCCAATGCAACAATAACAAAATATAATTACCACTGAAATGGTTGAATTAGAATACAACGATAAAAAAGGATACTTTTATGTAATGATTGAGGATAAAATCGAAGCAAAAATGACGTTTGTTTTTGCTGGCGAAAATAAAATCATCATTGATCATACCGAAGTAAACCCGGGCAATAACGGAAAGGGTTTTGGAAAAAAGATGGTAGAAAAAGCAGTCGAATTTGCTCGAGAAAAAGGCATCTCCATTCTTCCTTTATGTCCGTTTGCCAAAAGTGTGTTTGATAAAACACCCGAATTCAGAGACGTCTTGTAATCAGCGCGGAACCGACTAATTATTTAAAATTAAATTATGACAAATTTATTAGAACAAGACATCACCGGTCATATTGGATTACAAAAATATTTATGTACCATTTCATGGAGAAACGGTTCGCTTATTATGGATGAACCGAAAAGTATAGATGGAAATGATCTTGGTCCAGATCCATACTCAATGTTCCTCGCCTCTCTTGCAGGCTGCACTTTGTCGACCTTGCGCATGTATATTGACCGGAAAGGCTGGGTGATCCCCGAAATCAATATTACATTAAATGCTACACAAGAAACTGGGGATGAATTGACAACTACCATCTCCAGAAGTATTACTTTCTCAACAGAAATTACTACAGAACAAAAAGAACGATTACTGATAATTGCAAATAAATGCCCCGTTTCTAAAATTTTGAAAGGAAATATAACCATTAACACCAAATTATAATTATGGATCCTAAAGACATTAAAAAAGAATATACCAATGGTGAAGTTACCGTGGTATGGCAATCAGGAAAATGCATTCACTCAGGCAACTGCGTACGCAATAATCCGGAAGTGTTTCAGCCTAGAGAAAAACCTTGGATTAAAATTGAAGGTTCTTCGACAGAGAAAATTATTGATACGGTAAAAAAATGTCCATCGGGAGCCTTATCATATTACGAGAATAAAAAATAAATATTATTTTGAAAAGAAAAGCGTTGTGGAAATACAGCGCTTTTTTTGTTTGTTGAAATCCCAATCAGTTTCTTTTTAGCCCTGATGGAAGCGGAAATCCTCGCAGAGATTGCAGCGTACAGCAGGAGGAATGCTCATAAGACCAACAAAAGTTGGTGCTCCTAAAAAAAATACTATTTTTGCAGTCGGTTTAATTTCTCTTCATATTGAGAACTTGAAACTTAAACTTTAAACAAAATTTTATGAAAGCATACGTATTTCCAGGTCAAGGCGCACAATTCACAGGAATGGGCAAAGACTTATATGAAAACTCCCCATTAGCAAAGGAATTATTCGAGAAAGCCAATGACATATTAGGTTTTCGCATCACAGATATCATGTTTGAAGGTACGGCCGAGGAATTGAAAGAAACCAAAGTCACACAGCCGGCGGTTTTTTTACATTCGGTGATTTTAGCTAAAACTTTGGAAGATTTCAAACCAGAAATGGTGGCGGGGCATTCTTTGGGAGAATTTTCAGCATTGGTGGCGAATGGTGCTTTATCATTTGAAGATGGATTGCGATTGGTTTCCCAACGTGCTTTGGCGATGCAAAAAGCCTGCGAAATAAAACCTTCGACTATGGCGGCGGTTTTAGGATTAGCAGACAACATCGTGGAAGAAGTTTGCGCTTCGATTGACGGAATCGTGGTCGCTGCCAATTATAACTGCCCGGGACAATTAGTGATTTCAGGAGAAACCACCGCAGTAGAAAAAGCCTGTGAAGCGATGAAAGCCGCTGGCGCAAAAAGAGCTTTGTTATTACCTGTTGGTGGCGCATTTCATTCCCCAATGATGGAGCCGGCAAGAGAAGAACTGGCCGCAGCTATTGAAGCAACTACCTTCTCTACTCCTATTTGCCCAGTGTATCAAAACGTAACGGCAACTGCTGTTTCTGACCCCGCTAAGATTAAGAAAAACCTGATTACACAATTGACAGCTCCAGTAAAATGGACACAATCCGTACAACAAATGATTGTTGATGGCGCCACTTTTTTTACAGAAGTTGGTCCCGGAAAAGTATTAGCTGGATTGATAGGAAAAATTAACAAAGAAGCAGTGACTGCAAACGCATAATTACAGTTTTAATAAATATATGATCCTCATAAGCGAAAGTTGATGGGGATTTTTTTTATATTTGGAAAACATCAGGATAAAACGTTATATTTATTAATCCTCAAACACAACAAAAATGAAAAAAACAATTTTAGCATTAGCTTTTATGGCTGTTGCAATGATTTCTTGCCAAGACAAAACAAAAGATAAAATTGAAGATGCTTCACAAGCCGTAGGAGATGAAGTAGAACAAAAAATGGATACTGTTTCCACAAAAGTTGAAACGGCAATTGATTCCACTCAATCAAAAACAGCTAAAGTTCTTGAAAAAAGTGCCGAAAAACTTGATAATGCGGCGGAAAAATTAAAAGAAGCTGCTAAGAAGTAATTCAAAAAATCCCAAACTATCATCTCGATAATTTGGGATTTTTTTTTATTTTTAAATCTGGAATCTGCCTTCCGCAATTTGAAACCTGAAATCTAACTTCTAATTTTCTGTTCCCACTTCCAGGCGCTTTCCATCGCTTGCTCTAATGTCGATTGCGCTTTCCAGCCCAGTACGGTATTCGCTTTATCCGTATTGGCATAAGCCGAAGTAATATCTCCTTCTCTGCGAGCAACGATTTTGTAAGGCAATTTTTTACCGCTAACTTTTTCGAATGTTTGAATAACTTCCAGTACAGAACTTCCTGTTCCTGTTCCTAAGTTAAAAGTCTCCACTTTGTCAAGATTCTTTTTGTTCAATAGTCTTTGCAAAGCTATAACATGGGCTTTCGCCAAATCTACAACGTGGATATAATCTCTTATACAAGTTCCATCAGGCGTAGGATAATCATCGCCATAAACAGATAATTCTTTGCGCAAACCAAAACCGGTTTGAGTAATAAAAGGCACTAAATTTTGAGGAACTCCAATAGGCAATTCGCCAATTTCAGCTGAAGGATGCGCGCCTATTGGGTTAAAATAACGCAACAAAATGGCACTAATATTAGACACTTTAGCAACATCAGTGATTATTTCTTCTCCTATTTGTTTTGTATTTCCATACGGAGACATCGCGGTTTGAATCGATGCATCCTCAGTAATAGGCATTTTTTCGGCTTGACCGTAAACGGTACAAGAGGAGCTAAAAATAAAGCTTGCTTCGGGTTTTTTTTGTAATTCCTGCAAAACATACACCAATGCATTGATATTGTTTTCATAATACAATAACGGATTTTCAACACTTTCACCAACCGCTTTTGAAGCAGCAAAATGTATTACGCCCGAAATATCGTGATGACGCATGAAAAAATCCTGCACTTTATCCTTCTCGCGTAAATCCAGCTTTTCGAATGCGGGAATTTTTCCGGAAATCGCCTCAATTCCGTCTAATACACTCAAGGAAGTATTAGAAAGATTATCTACAACCAGTACTTCAAACCCTTCGTTTTGTAATTCGACAACGGTATGAGATCCTATAAATCCTAAACCACCTGTTACTACTATTTTCATCTTAATTCTTTGTTGTATATCATAAAAATAGACGCGATAAATCGCATCTCTGGGTTATTTCAAAAATTCCAAAACGCTATCGGTAATGAATTTAATTTGTTCGTCATCCAGTTCGGTATGCATAGGTAAAGAGATTACCTCTTTGACCAATTGATTAGTAACCGGAAAATCTTCTTCTTTATATCTTGCGTCCAAGTATGCTTTTTGCGCATGTAACGGAATCGGGTAATAAATGGCGCATGGAATACCTTTGTCTAACAAATGTTGCATTAAACCATCTCTATCCGCGTTGATAATTCTCAACGTATATTGGTGAAAAACATGACAGTCACAGATGTCGCAAATACTTGGTGCAACAATATTTTCATGTCCTTCAAAAGCAGCAGAATATTTTCTGGCAGCATCTTGTCTGGCTTTATTATATTCATCCAGTAAAGGTAATTTAGCGTTTAAAACTGCTGCCTGAATACTATCTAAACGTGAATTAACCCCCACAACATCATGATGATAACGCTCGTACATTCCGTGATTTACAATTCCGCGAAGTTTGTGTGCCAAGGCATCGTCATTCGTGAAAATTGCTCCACCATCACCATAGCATCCTAAATTTTTAGACGGAAAAAATGATGTTGATCCTACATGTCCTATCGTTCCTGCTTTCTTTTTAGGTCCATTAGAAAAATTACAGTTGGCTCCAATAGCTTGTGCATTATCTTCAATAACATAAAGATTGTGTTCTGCAGCCAAAGCCATAATTGCCTCCATATTTGCAGCACGTCCAAACAAATGAACTGGTACAACTGCTTTGGTTTTTGGAGTAATTGCTCGTTTTATTCCTTCGATAGAAATATTCATATTGACTAAATCCACATCTACCAAAACTGGAGTCAATTGTAACAAAGCAATAACTTCTACAGTTGCGGCAAAGGTAAAATCGGCTGTGATTACCTCATCTCCCGGTTTTAAATCTAATCCCATCATCGCTATTTGCAAAGCATCAGTTCCATTTGCACAAGGAATTACATGCTTTACATCTAGATATTCTTCTAAAGATTTTTGGAATTGATGAACTTCTGGGCCGTTAATATAAGTATTGGTATCTAAAACTTCTTGAATAGAGGCATTTACAGTGGCTGCAATTTTATCATATTGACTTTTTAAGTCAACCATTTGAATTTTTTTCATTGAGATTTTCTTTAAAATTTATCCTTAAACGGAGCAAAGGATGACTTTCTTTCACAGCTTGAAGTTCTGGAACACAACAAACGCTTTCTTGAAACGAAGAACAAAAATAGTTATTTAATGACTTATTACAATGAAAATTATTTAAAGTGATGTAATTTAGCACACAAATTTTTAACGATGCTTTTCCTTTATAATCTATTTGTGATTTTTGTTTCACAAGCCTTGAAATTAGTCGCTCTTTTCAGTCCAAAAATTAAACTTTTTGTGGAAGGCCGAAAAGATGTTTTTGCTACTTTGGAACAAAAAATAAAACCTACCGATAAAACCATTTGGTTTCATGCTGCATCGCTTGGCGAATATGAACAGGGCCTTCCGGTGATTGAAAAAATCAAAGAAAAATATCCTTCCCACAAAATTGTAGTGACATTTTTTTCGCCTTCGGGATATGAAGTTCGCAAAAACAATACGGTTGCGGATGCCACGGTATATTTACCTTTGGACACCAAAAAAAATGCAAAACATTTTTTGGAAATAGTCCATCCTGACCTGGTTTTCTTTATTAAATATGAATATTGGCTGAATTACTTGAATGAACTTAAGGAACTAAACACACCCACTTTTCTGATTTCTGGCATTTTTAGAGAAGATCAAATGTTCTTTAAATGGTATGGTGGATTTTACAGAAAAGCATTAGACACTTTCACTTATTTTTTTGTTCAAAATGAAAACTCGAAGAAATTATTACTGCAATTAGGCAAGACTAACGTAGCCGTTTCTGGCGATACCCGTTTTGACAGAGTTACCGCAATTTTAGAAAAAGACAATACTTTAGATTTTATTTCGCAATTCAAAGACGACACGCTAACCATAGTAGTAGGGAGCTCATGGCCAAAAGATGAAAGTTTATTAGTTGATTTTATCAATTCCAATAAATACAATGTCAAATTTATAATTGCGCCGCACAACATAAAAGAAGAACAAATTCAACAACTAAAAAATAGCATTACTAAAAAAACGGTTCTGTTTAGCGAAAAAAATGACAGAAATCCTTCTGATTATGATGTTTTTATCATTGATACGATCGGGATACTGACAAAAATTTACAGTTATGCTGATATTGCTTATGTTGGTGGAGGTTTTGGAAATCCTGGCGTTCATAATATACTCGAACCGGCCACTTATGGAGTTCCGATAATTATTGGACCAAACTACTCCCATTTTGCTGAAGCAACGGCGCTAGTGAACCTTGAAGGCTGTATTTCCATTTCCAACAAAAAGGAATTAGAAACCACTTTTAGGGACTTAATTCTAATTGAAGTAGAGAGACAAGAAAAAGGTCATATCTGCAGCACTTTTGTACAAATGAACAAAGGAGCCACCGTTATTATCATGAATACTCTTGCAAATTTTGAATTGTAGTAATTTTTTAAGCACATTAAATCATTAAATATCTATTGTATTTCGTTACACTTTGCGCCATAATTGGATAAAAATAGATTATAAAAAAAGCCTGACAAGTATGATTCATTGAAATAACCATGAATATTAAGCAAAATTATCCCCGTGGCATAATAGTTGTTAGTAATGAGAATGTTGGGGTTAAATATTATTTTTTAAAAAAAAAATAAAAAAATATTTTACATATTAAAAAATTTATATCTTTGCCCCGAATTAATAATTAACCTTTTATAATAAAGTAAGATGAAAAAAGTATTTTTAAGTTTAGCTGTAGTTGCTGTTTTAACTGTTGTATCATGTAAAAAAGCTGAAGCTCCTGCTTCTGACGCTGCTGTAGTTGATTCTGCTGCTGTTGTTGTTGACTCTGCTGCTGCTGTAGTTGATTCTGCTGCTGCTGTAGTTGATTCTGCTTCAACTGTTGCTACTGATGCTGCTGCAACTGCTACTAAAGCTGCTGCAACTGCTACTGAAGCTGCAAAAAAATAATTAGAATTCAATTCTAAAAATTTTAAAGCCATCCGCCTAGCGAGATGGCTTTTTTAATTATTTATACTGACGTTTTTAAAGCGCCATATAGATAGAAAAAAGAGAGCAATGGAAAATCCCATTGCTCTCTTTTTTATTAATACATCACGTCGCAAGTAAGCCTAATCATCGAAAATAAAATCATTTACCGAAAAATCTAAAATTTCGGCTATTGATCCATAGCGAACAATTTCATCTATTCCTTTTTGAAGCCTCAATGAAGTGGTATATTTTCTACTGATAGCAAGATGACATCCCTTAAGCATCAATTTAAAATAATACTTGCCATTGGAAGATTTAAACTTTAAAAAATCTGCTGAGTCGACATTCTCTTTTAACTTCTCAATATCTTCCTCACACTCAAACTTAAGTTCGTAACTCAAACTAGTAAAAATAATCTTTCCCTTTCTGGAAGTAAAAACAAATTTATACTCGTCATTAAATCTTTTACTAATTACAAAGGCTCCCATAGGCTTATTTAAAATGAATTACGCCATCAAATTCTAAATGACAACAATTGTTTCCAAACCACATCAAAAAAACGACACAGGCCGCATTTTATTAAGAACTATAAAATCTAAATGGAATTACTATAAAATAAAAAAAGCTCCAAACGTAGTTTGAAGCTTTTCTAGTACTCAGAGCGGCTCCGAAGCTTCGGAGTTGAACCCCTATAAACATTATAATTTATTTTGAATATCTAACAAAATATCCGGATCAACGATCACTTTCTCTAAAAAAACTCTAGACTTCATTCTTTTTAAAAATTTCTCTAATCTATAAGCCTTCTCACTTGATTCGCATTCAAAACTTAAATTCAATTCCCAAGGAATCCCTTTTACGGTATATGAATCATTATAAAACCCCGAATTATGCTCAAGCAATCTTACTTCAACTTTATCTGTTGTTCCAATGTAATACCTATCTAATTTTTTAGAATAAATTATATATATGAAATACATTTAAAATTGTTTTATAAAAAAAGCTCCAAACATAGTTTGAAGCTTTTCTAGTACTCAGAGCGGCTCCGAAGCTTCGGAGTTGAACCCCTTAAACATTATAATTTATTTTGAATATCTAACAAAATATTCGGATCAACTATGACTTTTTCCAAAAAAACCCTAGACTTCATTCTTTTTAAAAACTTCTCTAACTTATAGGCCTTTTCACTTGACTCACATTCAAAACTTAAATTCAATTCCCAAGGAATCCCTTTTACGGTATATGAATCATTATAAAACCCCGAATTATGCTCACGAAATCTTACTTCAACTTTACATGTTGTTCCAATGTAATACCTATCTAATTTTTTAGAATAAATTATATATATGAAATACATTTAAAATTGTTTTATAAAAAAAGCTCCAAACGTAGTTTGAAGCTTTTCTAGTACTCAGAGCGGGACTTGAACCCGCACGAACATTGCTGTTCACTGGATTTTAAGTCCAGCGTGTCTACCAATTTCACCATCCGAGCATTATGTGGTGTGGAGCGAAAAACGGGGCTCGAACCCGCGACCTCGACCTTGGCAAGGTCGCGCTCTACCAACTGAGCTATTTTCGCATTTTCAATTCTTAAAAAGAACCGCGATACTTGTTCTGTATTGCGGATGCAAATTTAGGACATTTATTGAATTACACAAGCCTTTTTTACAAAAAATTTACAGATTAAAGGTAACATTCTGATAACGTAAACTTTAAAACGAAAGAAATTATTTTCTGGTCAACATTCTTTTAATTTCATTGAGTTTCATCAATGCTTCCATGGGAGTTATGGTATTTATATCCAAATTTAAAATCTCTTCTTTGATTTCTTCCAATAAAGGATCATCCAGATTAAAGAAACTCATTTGCATCTCATCCTTCGCAGATTTAATTCCGTTTAGTGCATCGCTTGAATGGTTCTTCTCGAGCTTTTTTAATAGTTTTTGAGCCTTCAAAATCACTATCTGCGGCATTCCAGCCATTTTCGCCACATGTATTCCAAAACTATGCGCACTGCCTCCTTTTACTAATTTTCGAATAAAAAGTACCGTATCTTTCAATTCTTTCACAGAAACATTATAATTTTGTATTCTCGGCAACGACTCACTCATTTCATTCAGCTCATGGTAATGGGTCGCGAATAAGGTTTTTGGCTTTGAAGGATGCTCATGCAAGAATTCCGCAATCGCCCACGCAATGGAAATCCCATCATAAGTACTGGTTCCCCTGCCTATTTCATCTAATAGCACCAAACTTCTGTCTGAAATATTATTCAAGATGGAAGCTGTTTCGTTCATTTCGACCATAAAAGTGGATTCGCCCATCGAAATATTATCGCTGGCTCCTACTCTGGTGAATATTTTATCGATAATTCCCATTCTCAAGCTATCCGCAGGAACAAAGCTTCCCATCTGAGCCAATAGTACAATCAAAGCGGTTTGGCGCAAAATAGCCGACTTACCAGACATATTGGGACCCGTAATCATTATCAATTGCTGCGTCTCTCTATCTAAGAAAACATCATTGGCGATATATGGCATTCCAACAGGTAATTGTTTTTCGATAACGGGATGTCTTCCATTTTTGATTTCTAATTCAAATGTTTCGTCTAATTCCGGACAAACATATTTATTTTCGATTGCCAATTGGGTGAAAGAACACAAACAATCCAGCTGTGCAACTAAATTGGCATTCATTTGCACCGGTTTTATGTATGTAGCGATCCAAGCGACTAATTGTTCGAATAACTCTACTTCAATTTTATGGATTTTTTCCTCGGCTCCCAGGATTTTTGTTTCGTATTCTTTTAATTCTTCGGTAATGTAACGCTCTGCATTCACTAAAGTTTGCTTACGAATCCATTCCGCGGGAACTTTATCTTTGTGTAAATTCCTGACTTCGATATAATATCCAAAAACATTATTAAAGGAAATCTTCAAAGAAGAAATTCCCGTTAATTGTGATTCTCGTTTTTCAATTCCTTCCAAGAATTCTTTTCCGGAAGTTGATATCGCTCGTAAATCATCCAATTCGGCACTAATTCCTTTCGCAATTGCATTTCCTTTGGCGACAGCCACCGGAGCATCTTGATTTAGAGTCGTCTTTATTTTTTCGCGCAGTAAATCACAACTGTGAAAACTGTCGCCAATTACTTTTACGGCTTCCTGAGGACTTTGCAACGCCAAAGTCTTTATTGGAATAATGGCGTCCAATGATTCTTTTAAATACACTACCTCGCGAGGTGACACTTTCCCCGCAGCAATTTTGGAAATCAAACGCTCCAAATCTGAAATTTGCTTGATTTGCTGCTGAATATTTTTTAATACGTCCTGATTTTCTTTTAAATAAGAAACCACCTGATGACGACTTCGTATTTTATGACTGTCTTTCAAAGGCAAAGCCAACCATCGTTTCAGCAGACGACCGCCCATTGGTGAAAGCGTTTTATCAATAACATCGAGCAAGGTAACCGCATTTGGATTATAACTATGATACAATTCAAGATTGCGAATGGTAAATCGGTCCATCCAGACGTAAGCATCTTCAGCAATACGTTGAATGGCAGTGATATGTTGTACTCTATTGTGTTGTGTTTCGGACAAATAATACAAAATAGCTCCGGAAGCAATAATTCCTTCTTTCAATTCTTCGATTCCAAAACCTTTCAGAGAAACCGTTTGAAAATGTTTAGTTAAGATTTCAAAAGCATAATCTTCCTTATAAATCCAATCTTCCAGATAAAAACTATGATAATCCTCCCCAAAAATTTCGCGGAAATCATTTTTGTTGTTTTTTGGAATCAGAACCTCACTTGGATTAAAATTCTGCAAGAGTTTATCGATATATTCTGCATTTCCTTGGGCAGTAAGAAATTCACCCGTGGACACATCCAAAAAGGAAATTCCAATAGATTTATTGGCAAAAAAAATGGATGCCAAAAAATTATTTGTTTTTGACTGCAAAACCTCATCATTCATGGAAACTCCTGGAGTTACCAGTTCGGTCACGCCACGTTTCACAATGGTTTTAGTCATTTTTGGATCTTCGAGCTGATCACAAATTGCTACACGGAGTCCTGCTTTGACTAATTTTGGCAAATATGTATTTATAGAATGATGCGGAAATCCTGCCAAAGCTGTTTCCGTTTCAGAACCTGCGCCGCGCTTTGTTAAGGTTATACCAAGAATCTTAGACGCGCGTACCGCATCTTCCCCAAAAGTCTCATAAAAATCTCCTACTCGAAACAACAAACACGCATCAGGATATTTCCTTTTGATCTCGTTGTATTGCTTCATTAATGGCGTTTCTTTAACCGGTTTATCTTTAGATGCCAACTTATTTTATATTTAAAAAATGAAAAAAAATCTATCAGCGAATTTATATATTTAAAGCCAATTATTAAGACTCCAAAAAAATTAAATATTTTTAAGCAAAAATTAAGTCATTGGCATGATTTTTTCTTTAAATTTGTTTAACTAATTAAAAAATAAAGAAAATGAAAAAAATAGTTACACTAGCATTATTACTAGTATTAGGAGTTACAGCTTCTAACGCGCAAGAGACATCAAAAGTTTCTAAGAAGATGAAAGTTAAAACAACTAAGGTTTCCACTCCAAAAGTTGACGGAGCAGGAATGGTTTTTGTAACTGAAACTATCGATTATGGTACAGTAGCACATAATGCTGACGGGAAACGTGAATTTGTTTTTACTAATAACGGAAACAAACCATTAATCATCACTAATACTCAAGGTTCATGTGGATGTACAGTTCCGACAACGCCAAAAGAACCGATTGCTCCTGGCGCAAAAGGTGTTATTGGTGTGAAATATGCAACTGACAGAGTAGGGCCATTCACTAAAACAGTGACAGTAACCTCAAATGCGACTGGGCAAGCAAATAAAACACTTACCATTAAAGGGACCGTTTTAGGAGATGATGCACCGAAAAGCTAATTTTTAAAAACAATAAAAAAAAAGCTCCCGCCAAGACGGGAGCTTTTTTTTGGACACAAATCCCAAAAAAAATATGAGAAAGCTTGAAAACAGCGAATTGGAAAGAAAATCAATTGAGGCGTTTAAAGAATCTAAAAAGACACCTATTATCTTAGTGCTGGATGACATTAGAAGTCTACATAATATTGGCTCGGTTTTTAGAACAGCCGATGCCTTTTTGATAGAAAAAATATATCTCTGTGGTATTACTGCTACTCCACCAAACAAAGAAATCCATAAAACAGCACTTGGAGCCACTGAAACTGTTTCATGGGAACATAATGACAATGTAATTGAAGTCATTGAAAAATTAAAAAAAGAAAATGTAACGACACTTGCTATAGAACAAGTGGAAAGTGCCGTTTTTCTCCAAGATTTTAAAGTCGAAAAAGACAAAAAATACGCCTTAGTTTTTGGAAACGAAGTGTATGGAGTATCTCAAGAAGCAGTTGCTGTTTGTGATGGTTCAATTGAAATTCCACAATTAGGAACCAAACATTCTTTGAACATTTCAGTAAGCGCAGGCATTGTCGTTTGGGATTTATTTTCTAAAATAAATTGGAATCGATAAACTTGACCATTTAGTTTTTTACAAAAAAGAATTAACCATCGTCATTTATTTCGCATATTTCTTAACTATTTTTACAAAATCGTTTTGAGAAATCGATTTTGTATGAAAAAAATATATTTTATTCTTTTATTATTTTTTAGTTTTTGCGGGTTTGCTCAATATACTGTAATTCCAGATGTGAATTTCGAAAAAGCACTTATCGATATGGGAATTGACAGTGGCACGCCTGACGGAAAGGTGACTACAGCTACTATTAGCATCCTTACTAGTTTAGATGTTTCTAATAAAAATATTTCTAATTTAACTGGAATTCAGGATTTTTTGGCATTAAGTAAATTGAATTGTTTTAATAATCAGCTAACTAGTTTGGATATTACGAACAACACTTCTTTGACCTATTTATCTTGTTGGAATAATCAATTAACCAGTTTAGACGTCACTAAAAATACTTTTTTGACTTATCTAGATTGTAATAATAATAAATTTACAAGCATTAATGTTACGCTAAATACTGGTTTGACAACTCTATATTGTAATGATAATAAATTAACCAGTTTTAATGTTACGCTAAATACTGCTTTAACTAATTTAGGTTGTAATTCAAATCAATTAACCAGTTTAGATGTTACTAAAAATATTTCTTTAACTTCTTTAGTTTGTACTAATAATCAATTAACTAGTTTGAATGTTATTAAAAATACGTCTTTGACTTATTTAGCTTGTTCTTTTAATGAACTAACTAGTTTAGATGTTACTAAAAATACGTATTTAAAGGAATTATATTGTACTAAAAACCAATTAACTGCTTTGGATATTACAAAGAATACTTCTTTAACAGCTTTAACTTGTTGGAACAATCAATTAAATAGTTTAGATGTTTCTAAAAACATTTCTTTAATTCTTTTGTATTGTGATAATAATCAGATAACTAGTTTAGATGTCTCAAAAAACACTTCGTTGACTAATTTTGCTTGTACTAATAATCAATTAACCAGCCTTAATTTAAAAAACGGAAACAATACAAATATTAATACTCTCTCTTTTAACTTAATCTCTAACCCCAACCTAACCTGCATATTAGTAGATAGTACGCCTTATTCCAACACGAACTGGTTATCATACAAAGATGCCACAGCTAGTTATTCTGATTCCTGTAGCGCTATAACAATTCCAACCAGTAATTCCGCCCCAAAAATTACAGCTAGCGGTAATCAAATTTATTGCTCTGGAACCTCATTAAAAATCGTGACGGACGTAACGATAACTGATTCTGATGACACTAGTACTGATGCCATTTACATTCAAATCTCTTCGGGTTATGTAAACGGGCAAGATATTTTATCACTTACAGGATTGCACCCTACCATTACTTCGAGTTGGGATCCTACAACAGCAAAGCTAAAATTATACAGCCCAATTAATATTCAAGTATCCTATGCGGACTTTGTCGCTGCCATAAAAGATGTTGAATTTAAAAATTCTTCTGCCACTCCATCTGGAACACGAAATTTTTCGATTAGCATTGACCAGGCTAATTATTTACCATCAAATGGACATTACTACGAATATGTTTCCAGTCCGGGGATATCTTGGACAAATGCAAAAAACGCTGCCGCTCTAAAAAATTATTATGGTTTCCAAGGTTATTTAGCCACAATTACCGCTGCCGATGAAGCGCAACTTTGCGGAGCACAAGCGTCCGGAAATGGTTGGATTGGAGGAAGCGATATACAAACTCAAGGAGTATGGAAATGGATGACTGGTCCGGAAATCGGGACTGTTTTCTGGAATGGAGGAGTAAATGGTTCGTCACCAACATATGCAAATTGGAATACCGGCGAACCTAATAATAGTAATAACATTGAACATTATGCTCATGTTAAGGCTTCAGGAGTTCCTGGAAAACCCGGTTCGTGGAATGATCTTCAATTAAATGGAGATGCAACAGGAAATTACCAATCTAAAGGTTATATCGTGGAGTATGGTGGGATGCCCGGAGATCCTATTCTTAATATTTCAGCAAGTACCACCATCACCATACCTAAAATAACGAGTACAACTCCCGCACAAAGGTGCGGTTCAGGAAGCGTGACGCTTACAGCCACAGCTTCCGATGGGAGTGTTAACTGGTATGCAAATGCAAGTGGAGGAAACTCTATAGCTACAGGAAACACGTACACAACGCCAGTTTTAACTACAACCACAACCTATTATGTTGATGCGGGATGCTCCAGTCGGACACCAGTCACGGCAACAATTAACGCTCCTCCTGCAATAACTTCAACCAATACACCCGTATCAAGATGCGGTTCAGGACCGGTAACCCTCCAAGCAACTGCTGATGCAGGAATCATCAATTGGTATTTGACACCAACAGGCGGTACCATTGAAGGAACTGGGTCAAGTTTTACAATTCCAAATATCTCAACGGGCACCACTTATTATGCGGAAGCCAACAATAATGGCTGCATTTCGCCGAATCGAAAACCTATAGAGATAAAAGTTTATACCTCTCCTATTGTCAAGGATGAAGAAGTGACAAAATGTAAATCAAGCGATTTAACATTAGACGCTTTACTTCCAAATATGTCCTATTTATGGTCGACTGGAGAAACAACTAAACAAATTGTTGTTAAGACTCTGGGAACTTATACTGTAGACATAATAAGTCCATTTCCTGAAAAATGCACAAGCCGAAAAAAAATCACCGTGATAGAACACGACATTCCAGAGATAAATTATGTGAACGTAAATGAAACGACAGTGGCGATTTATTTGAAGAATCCACAGAATTATTTTGAATACTCAGTCGATGGAATTGATTACCAAAGTTCAAATGTATTTTTTAATGTGCCAAGTGGTCTACAAACCGCTTATGTGAGAGAAACGAGTTTCTGTAGTTATGACACCCAGAATTTTATTATTCTAATAACGCCAAAGTTTTTCACCCCGAATAATGACACATATAATGATGTATGGGAAGTAAAAGGGTTAATTAATTACCCCAAAGCCGACGTATCTATTTTTGATCGATATGGAAATTTAATTACAAAACTGAATGCTTCCAAACTGACTTGGGACGGAACATATAATGGTAGTCCACTACCGGCAACTGATTATTGGTACATATTGAAAATTGATCCTTCAAGTCTTGAAAAAACAGGGCATTTTTCGCTAAAACGATAATTATAAAAAATGCTTATCAGCTGATTTTCTTTTGGATTTCATCTAAAATAAAAAGATAATCTTCTTGGTTTTTTACAAAATCCCTATCCGAAACATCAATAATTAACACATTTAAATCGGTTTGCGATTTGATGTAATCTAAATAGCCATTATTGATTTTATCTAAATAATCTGCCGGGATTTTTTGCTCGTAGCTTCTGCCTCTTTTCTTAATATTTTGCAACAATCGTTCTGAATTTTGGTACAAATAAACATATAAATCCGGTTTAGGCATTTCTCTGTAAATGATATCGAATAAATTTCGGTATAAACGATATTCATCATCAGCAAGTGTGATTTTGGCAAAAATCAAAGACTTAAAAATATGATAATCGGCCACAATAAAATCTTTAAACAAATCAAATTGCGCTAAATCATCTGATAATTGCTGGTATCTGTCGGCGAGGAATGACATTTCCAACGGAAACGCATATCGATTTTGGTCTTTATAAAATTTAGGTAAAAAAGGATTGTCAGCAAAACGCTCCAAAACTGTTTTTGCATTAAAATCTTCGGAAATTTTAGTCGCCAATGTCGTTTTTCCTGCTCCAATATTTCCTTCAAAGGCAACATAATTAAATTGTTCCAAAGCAATACTTTGCAAAGGATTTTTTAACTTTTGAATCACTTTACAAACACTTGGATCTGGACAGAATTCTAATAGCTCCGAAATTGTCTTTTTGAGAACAGGATGTTTCCAATCCAAATTTAAATCCTGAATAGGCAACAAAACAAATTTCCTGTTTTGCATTAACGGATGCGGAATCTGAAGTTTTTCTGACTCAATAATTTCTTCATCAAAAGCAATTAAATCTATATCAATGATTCGCGATTGATAACCTAAATCAGAAGTGCGAACCCGTCCCAATTTCTTTTCCACTTTTAAAACCTGAGTCAAAATTTTCTGGGCGGAGCTCGTGGTATGAATAACTAAAACGCAATTATAAAAAGCATCACTATCAAAACCCCAAGAAGGAGTCTCATACAACCTGGAAACTTTAATTACCGTTCCTATTTCCCGATGTATTAATTCTAGGCAATTTTCGATGTTTTCCAATCGATTGCCTTGATTACTTCCTAGCGATAAAATGACCTGATGTTGTGATTTCATATTACCCGCAAATTAACTAAAAGAATTTTAGAATAGAAGTATCTTTGCAAAGAGTGTTGATAACTAATTTTAGAATTTAAAACCTTAAATCTGTAACAAATTAACCTCATTTGAGACTTATTAAAAAAATATAACTATGAAATTTTTAGGAAATGTATTGGCTACCATCATCGGTATCTTCGTTTTTTTTATGTTGTTCTTTTTTGGGATACTAATCATTGGAGCCATTTTTGGTGGCGAATCTGAGGGAGTAACCGTAAAAAGCAACTCGGTAATTGAATTAAATTTAGAAAATATAAAAAATGACTATGCCGGGAAATACAAAGATCCCTGGGTAACTATTTTTTCAGATGGTAAAAAAATAGGAGTATCTGATATCATTAATGCTGTTGCCGAAGCAAAAACTGATGATGACATCAAAGGGATATCTATTTTGAATGACAATTCTTCTTTAGGAATGGCGCAAAGCAAAGCATTGAGAGACGCATTGGAAGATTTTAAAAAATCTGGGAAGTTTGTAATGGCTTATGCCAATTCTTATTCTCAAAAAGAATATTATTTAAATTCAGTTGCCAACACTATATATTTGAACCCTGTTGGGGACATGGATTTCAAAGGGCTTTCGGCTGAAATCATGTTTTTTAAGGATTTCCAAGAAAAATCAGGTGTAAAAATGGAAGTGATACGCCACGGAAAATACAAAAGTGCCGTAGAACCTTTTCTTGAAAATAAGATGAGTGATGCCAATAGAGAACAAACTACCGCTTTATTAAATTCAGTTTGGAATTCTATAACTGCTGATATTTCCAAAAGCAGAAATGTATCGGTGGCTAAATTAAATGAAATTGCAAATGGACTTCTTGCCAGAACTCCTGAAATGGCAAAAGCTGCGAAATTAGTGGACATTATTGCTTACGAAGATGTTTATCACAACGCCATTAAAAACATTTTGAAAGTAGATAAAGACAAAGATTACAATAAAGTTGCCATTCTGGATTATGCGAAAAAAGTAGCTACTACTTCAAAAATGAGTGAAAGCAATAACGAAATCGCAATCATTTATGCACAAGGAGAAATTGGGAGCGGAGAAGGTGATGTAAATACCATCGGAGAAGGATCCATGCGTCGCTCTTTGCAAGAAGCAAGAAAAAACAAAGATGTAAAAGCGATTGTACTACGCATTGATAGCCCAGGAGGAAGTGCTTTAACTTCTGATTTGATTTGGAGAGAAATTGAACTGACGAAAAAAGTAAAACCTGTAGTTGTTTCTATGGGGAATTACGCAGCTTCAGGAGGATATTATATCGCTTGTAATGCCAACACTATTTTTGCGGAAAAAAATACAATAACCGGTTCAATTGGAGTATTTGGAATATTACCTAATTTTACGACTTTGGCGACAAAAATCGGTGTCCATACTGAACAGGTAAAAACTCATGAAAATGCTGCAAATTACAGCCCTTTCGTCCCATTAGACGAGAAATTTAAAGCAGTCACTCTTGAAGAGATTGAACATATTTACCGAACTTTTGTAACTCATGTTGCTCAAGGACGAAAAATGACATTTGCGCAAGTTGATGCCATAGCACAAGGAAGAGTTTGGTCTGGTTCTGAAGCATTGAAAGAAGGTCTTGTAGATAAAATTGGAGGGTTGGATGACGCCATTCGTGAAGCGGCCAGATTATCAAAAATAAAAGACTACAGCACACAAAACTATCCGGAATATGAAAAAAACCTAAATGATCTTTTAGAAAATTTGCCTTTTGCAAAATCTAAAGCGTCTTTTATCAAAGAAGAAATCGGAGAAGAAAACTATAAAATCATGCAACAAATAAAAAGATTGCAAGCGCAAAAAGGAGTTCAAGCCATGATGCCTTTTGAAATTAACATCCAATAATTATTTCACCGAAATTCTAAAAACGAATCCGTTTGAGTACCTACTCAAACGGATTTTTTTTGCAACAAACTATTATTTAGCATAATATTAGAAACTACTAAATCTTTAAAGGTTATTTTTGCAAGTAGTAAGGTAGGATTTTTACTAAACTTATTTAATTTAAAAGAAAGAAAAGCATGTTAAAAACAATTTTAAAAATCATTTTAATTATAGTTCTCCTGTTCGCGGTAGCTCTATTTGCGGTTCCCTATTTTTTTAAAGACCAGATAAAAGCCAAAATTACGCAAGCTATCAATGAGAAAGTTGACGCCAAAGTTTCCTTCGAAGATGCAAATTTGAGTTTATTCAAAAATTTTCCAAATGCTAATGTGACTGTTGATAAATTGGTTATCATCAATAAAGCCCCTTTCCTTGGCGATACTTTAGTTTCTTTGGGCGAATTAAATTTAAAAATGTCTATCAAGGAACTTTTTAAAAGCAAAGAAGAAGCAATGAACATTGAAGGAGTAACTTCTAAAAATGGTTTAATCAACATTATATTCAATAAAGATGGCATTGGAAATTATGATATCGCCTTAAAAGACAAAACAAATAAAGACGGCGGTAAAAGCAATCCACTTAAATTAAACATTCAAAATTATAAAATTGAAAATTTCAAGTTCAAGTATTTTGACGAAAGTTCAAAAATAAAAATGGCAATCGATAGTTTAAATCATGAAGGAACTGGAAATTTTGCGGTTTCAAAATTAGATTTGGTGACTAAATCGACAGCCAAAATCTCGTTGGACATGGACAAAGTCAATTACATGAAAAATGTACCCTTGACATTGGATGCCGTTTTGGGGATTGATTTAGAAAACAGCAAATATACTTTTAAAGAAAACAAAGCATTAATCAATCAATTGCCTTTAGAATTTGATGGATTCATTCAACTCGTTGATGCAGGTCAGCAATATGATTTAAAATTCAAAACTCCTACATCGTCCTTTAAAAATTTCCTCGGGATTATTCCCGCTGCTTATGCTTCGAGTCTAGACAAGGTGAAAACAACGGGCGATTTTACTGTTGTTGGTTTTGCCAAAGGCTTGTATACTGACACAACAGTTCCTAAATTCAATATAGCGATTGCCTCAAATAATGCTTCCTTTCAATATCCTAATTTACCAAAATCAGTTCAGAATATTGTAATTGACACTAAAATTATAAACGAAACAGGAATTCTAAATGACACCTATGTCAATCTTGACAAACTTTCGTTCAAAATAGACCAGGATATTTTCAATGCCAAAGCAAATATTAGAAACATCACTAAAAACCCTATAATCGATGCGGCATTAAAAGGCACCATCAATTTGGCCAACCTGACCAAAGCATATCCAATAAAACTAAAAAAACCATTATCCGGTATTTTAAATGCTGATGTAACCACTAAATTTGATATGGAATCAGTGGAGAAAAATCAATATCAAAATATTAACAATGCTGGGACCATGAGTTTGTCCGGTTTTAATTATGCCGATGAAAACGGGAAAACCATGAATATTAGTAATGCAATGGTTCAGTTTAATCCAAGTCAGGTCGATTTAAAGCAATTTGATGCAACCACTGGAAAAAGTGACATTAGCGTAACTGGGGTTTTGGAGAACTTTTATGGTTTTATATTTAGAAACCAAGAATTAAAAGGAAACTTCTATATGAATTCCAAGCAATTGGCGGTTAGTGATTTTATGACTGCGGGTGAAACTACTAAAACTCAAACCAAAAAAGCAGAAGCAATGAAGATTCCTGCTTTCTTGAACTGCACCCTTACCGCAAAAGCGAATACGGTTTTATATGACAATTTAACATTGAAAGATGTTTCTGGGAAATTGATTGTAAAGGACGAAAAAGTCACTTTACAAAATGTAAAAACCTCTGTTTTTGGTGGAACGATTGGGGTGAACGGAGCCGTTTCCACAAAAGGAAAAACACCTGTTTTCGACATGAGTTTGAATTTAAATCAAGTCGATATTGCGCAATCATTCACGCAACTGAACATGTTGAAAAAAATAGCACCAATTGCCGGAATCATCAATGGAAAGCTAAATTCAACCATCAAACTCAACGGATTTCTTGACGCTATTGCTCTTACTCCGGACTTAAAAACGCTTACTGGAGATTTATTAGGACAATTGCTTTCTACTACTGTAAATTCCACAAATTCCACTTTGTTGACAGCGTTAGGTTCAAATTTGAAATTTATTGATGTCAGTAAAATCAATTTGAATGATTTGAAAGCAGCCGTTACTTTCAAGGACGGAAAAGTAAATGTAAAGCCATTTAATATTAATTACAAAGATATCAAAGCAACTATCGGAGGAACGCACGGTTTTGACCAAAGCATGAATTACAACCTGAAATTTGATGTTCCCGCTAAATATTTGGGCTCAGAAGCCAATGCACTGATAGCAAAACTATCCGCTGCCGATGCCGCAAAATTACAAAGCTTTCCCATAAATGCTGTATTATCAGGTAATTTTACAAATCCAAAAATCACAACTGATATTAACACTGCTGTGACCAAACTAACGACTCAACTTGTTAACCAACAAAAAGAAAGACTGGTAAAACAAGGAACGTCTGCATTAACGGATTATATAAATAAAAACAAGAAACCAAGCGATACGACAAAAACTTCAACAACAAAAGAAGACGTAAAAACAAAAGCCACCGATTTACTCAATGGCTTATTTAATAAAAAGAAAAAAGTCGAGGAGCCTACTAAAACTAATTAACTTTATTTATTCCAGTAACAAAGCCTATAAGTAATTTAACTTTTAGGCTTTTTTTTATACATTAATCGTTACTACATATCCTTCGGAACTACGGACATTAAAGACCGTTCCGTCTTCAAAAATGAGATATTGACCTTTTATTCCTGTGAGTTTTCCTTGAAATTGCGGTGTTTTGTCTAAACTTAAGCTGTTTACTTTCTTCGGATATTGTAAAACGGGATAATGCATTTCGTACAAATCATTCTTTTGCGAATAAAAATATTCCTGCACTTCTTTTGGAATTAAATGCTCCACTTTCAATCTTTCGGCAATCAAATCGACATGTTCAATCGTATTGGTTAACATTTTTCTCCAATTCGTTTTATCGGCATAATGATTTTTCAAGGCAACTTCAGTAATTCCGGCCAAATATCTGTTTGGAACTTCCACAATCGAAATGGCTTCATTTGCGCCCTGATCAATCCATCGCGTAGGCATTTGTGTTTTCCGGGTCACGCCTACTTTTACTTCGCTTGACAAAGCCAAATACACGATATGAGGTTGCAACTGTACTTTTTCTTCATAAACCAAATCTCTGTCGGCAATCCCAAGATGAGCAGTACTTAATTCAGGTTTCATAATCCAATCCCCAACGGCTGCACTGGAATAAAAACAATCGTAACAAAACCCCTGACGGAATATTTTTTTCTTTTTTCCACAATTCAAACAATGGTAACCAACAAAATTAATTTCTATTTTTTTGTCCAATAATTGATTTACATTCAAGAAACTATTTTCAAAAACCAGATAATATTGAATTGGATTTCCAAATTCCGTTTGCATTTTGGTAAGTACACCTTCGTAAGTCATTGTGATTTTTGATTGTTGATTAGCGATTTCTGATTTTAGATTTAGCAATCCCATTGTAGAATTCCGATTAGTAGAATCCCTTTACTGAGTTCAAATCTTTACTGTGATATAGAATTGTTTTTTGCAAAAAAACACTATTTTTGATATTTTGACAAAGTTAGTATTTGTCAATCGATATTCAAATCTTAAATTTCAGCCTTTTCCCAATAGAAAAAACCTGAAATTTAAAATCGCTAATCAATAATCTGAAATCTATATGGCTTTAACCATAATCAATTCGTTTGCTTCCTGGGTTTTAAAACAACGAATCCATCAGATCGAACTTTTCTTGAAATATCCAAATGAGGTTCAGGAAGAATTGCTTATGAATTTAATTCAGTCCTCTAAAAATACTGTTTTAGGTAAAAAATATGAATATTCTTCGATAAACTCCTATGCTACTTTTGCAGAAAGAATTCCTATTTCCACTTACGAAGAATTGCAGCCCTTGATCGAAAGAACTAGAAAGGGAGAGCAAAATGTTTTTTGGGAAACGCCTATAAAATGGTTTGCTAAATCCAGCGGAACAACGAATGCCAAAAGCAAATTTATTCCGGTAAGCAATGAAGCGCTGGAAGATTGTCATTATAAAGGAAGTAAGGATTTGTTGTGTTTGTATTTGAATAACAACGAAGACTCCGAACTATTTGTTGGAAAAAGTCTTCGCCTAGGCGGAAGTTCCCAGATTTATGAAGACAATGACACTTTTTTTGGGGATTTGTCTGCCATCCTTATCGAAAACATGCCTATTTGGGCTGAGTTCAGCAGCACACCAAGTAATAAAACATCATTAATGAGCGAATGGGAAACCAAAATAGCCGCCATTATAAAAGAAACCAAAAACGAAAACGTAACGAGTTTTGCAGGAGTTCCTTCATGGATGCTGGTTTTAATGAATAAAGTTTTAGAAGATACCGGTAAAGGAAATCTATTTGAAATCTGGCCCAACTTAGAAGTGTATTTTCATGGCGGCGTAAATTTTGAACCATATCGCGAACAATACCAAAAAATACTACCAAAAAAAGATTTCAAATATTACGAAATATACAATGCCTCCGAAGGTTTTTTCGCTATTCAGGATTTGAATAATTCGAGTGATTTATTGCTAATGTTGGATTACGGGATTTTTTATGAATTTATTCCAATGGATACTTTTGGCACCGCCAATCAAAAAATAATTCGATTGGCTGATGTACAGCTTTTCAAAAATTATGCTTTGGTGATTACTACCAATTCCGGTTTATGGCGTTATCTCATAGGCGATACGGTTCGATTTACGTCTTTAAATCCTTACCGCATTCGGGTTACGGGCAGAACCAAACATCATATCAATGTTTTTGGCGAAGAATTGATGGTCGAAAATACCGATCAGGCTATTGCCAAAGCCTGTAAAATGACACAAACCCAAGTAGTCGACTATACCGTTGCGCCAATTTTTATGATTGATAAAGAAAAAGGAGCACATGAATGGGTGATTGAATTTAAAGAAAACCCAAAAGACATTGCCGTTTTCCAAAAAGCACTGGACGAAGCCATACAATCTCTAAATTCTGATTACGAAGCCAAGCGATACAATAACATGACATTGAATCCATTGGTGATAAATGTAGCGCGCAAAAATTTGTTTTATGATTGGTTAAAAGAACACGACAAATTGGGTGGTCAACACAAAATCCCGAGACTATCCAACCAAAGAGATTATCTGGAACAATTGAAAAATATGCAGGTTAAAATTGTTGTTTAGATTAACTAGCTAATCTTTGTTTATTTAGCAGAATGTATAATATCGTATAAAATTTGGAACCTTTATCGAGTAGGAATGTTTGAATAATAAGATTACTTTTACTACAAAACGATGAAATATGAGTAACCAAATTACTATTCCTGACGAAATCATCAGTAGCAAAATTTATTTGATTAGAAATCAAAAAGTAATGTTGGACAAAGACTTGGCGGAACTTTACGCTGTAGAAACTAAACAACTCAAAAGACAAGTACGCAGAAATATAGAACGATTTCCCGATGATTTTATGTTTGAACTTAACCAACAAGAATTTGAAAACTTGAGGAGCCAATTTGGCACCTCAAGTTGGGGAGGAACAAGATATACACCTTTAGCATTTACTGAACAAGGAGTAGCGATGTTATCGAGCGTGCTTAATAGTGCAACATCCATCAAAGTCAATATCCAAATCATTCGCGTATTTACCAAAATAAGAGAAATGCTTACCGATACTCTGGGTATGAAACTTGAGATTGAAGAAATCAAAAAAAAATTGACGAACAACAGCAAAAATATTGAACTCGTTTTTAATTATCTTGATGAATTGATTGATAAAAAAGAAAATACTGAACCTAGAAAAAAAATTGGATATAAAAATGATTGATAGGATTACAAGATTATCTCTATTTCAAAGTTAGAAACTTTACGGAGCTGAGATTATTTGGAACAATTGAAAAATATGCAGGTTAAAATAAAAGTCTAAAAATGAAAAAAATAACTTTCTTAGTAATTATAACGTTTTTTATCTTTTCATGTTCCTCATCAAAAGTGTGTGGTGGACGCGGCGGGAAAAGATGCGTACAGATTGAAAACAAAGAGATACTTCATACAAAAGAAACATAAGAAACAATCCATTCAACATCAAGAAAAAGCCCATTTCATCATCAATGAAATAGGCTTTTGATTTATAATTTTGACATTTAACTACATCATATCAATATGCCTGTCGTGATAACCCAATAAATACAGAACACCATCAAGGCCTAGGCTGGAAATAGAACTTTCTGCTCTTTCCTTTACCGTAGGTTTTGCATGAAAAGCAATTCCTAAACCCGCTAAGTTCAACATGGGCAAATCGTTTGCTCCATCGCCAACAGCTATGGTTTGGTTGATGTGTAACCCTTCTTTTTCGGCAATCGCTTGTAAATATTCAGCTTTCTTGTCGCCATCTACAATTTCCCCTAAATATTTACCCGTCAATTTTCCATCTATAATCTCCAATTCATTGGCATGAACATAATCAATCCCCAATTCTTTTTGCAAATAATGACCAAAATAGGTGAATCCTCCCGATAAAATAGCGGTTTTATATCCGTAATATTTTAAAGCTCTCATCAAGCGGTGCGCTCCTACGGTTATGGGAAGATTTTCGGCAACAGTTTGCAGCACATCTTCGCTTAAACCTTCTAGCAATGCCATTCGTTGTTTAAAACTTTCTTTAAAATCAATTTCACCATTCATCGCCGATTCTGTAATTGCTCTCACCTGCTCCCCTACACCTGCCAGTTCCGCCAGTTCATCAATTACTTCGGTTTGAATCAAGGTTGAATCCATATCAAAACAAACCAATCGTCTGTTTCTTCTATACATATTGTCTTCTTGAAAAGAAATATCCACATCTAAAGATCTGGAAATCTCCATAAAATTGGCAGTCATTAAAGTCTTGTCTACAATTGTGCCTGATACAGATAATTGCACACAAGATCTAGGATATTCCTCTTTAATAACAATAGACGCTCTACCCGTCAACCTTTTGATGGAATCAATATTCAAATTTTGGTCAGACATTATTTTGGTAACAGCAGCCAATTGCTTTGCAGCCAATGTTTCGCCAAGAATATTAATGATGTACCGTTGTTTCGATTGTGTTTGTACCCAACTTTCGTAATCATCAATAGAAATGGGAACAAACTTCACCTTAATCCCCAATTCATATGCTTTAAACAACAAGTCTTTTAAAACGGGTGCAGAACTAGAACCTGCTTCAATTTCGAACAAAATCCCTAAGGATAATGTTTCATGAATATCTGCCTGACCGATGTCTAAAATAATCGCATTGTACGTCGCCAACACAGAGGTTAAACCAGCAGTTACCCCGGGTTTATCTTGTCCAGAAACTTTTAATAAAATAATCTCCTTATGTTCCATTGTCATTTTAACTCCATATTGATTTAACAGTAACAAAAATCGGCAATCTATTTGTTTATAGAAAAGAATATCCTTTGTTTTTTCAAACAATAGCAAATAGTTCAAGTTACCCACAAAAAAACCCGTCCAATTGAATGAACGGGCTTCTGTTTTTGAGAAAAATGCAATTGTTAGAATGCAATCTCCAGTAGTTTGAATCAATTTAATATTACCATAATGAAATAATTCCCTCTTTTGAAACCAAAAAAAGCATCACTTTAATTTTTGTTCTAAATTTTCAGGATTT
This sequence comes from Flavobacterium sp. CG_9.10, assembly GCF_015752245.1. Lineage (NCBI taxonomy): Bacteria > Pseudomonadati > Bacteroidota > Flavobacteriia > Flavobacteriales > Flavobacteriaceae > Flavobacterium > Flavobacterium sp. CG_9.10. The sequence goes on along the minus strand of NZ_JADOVD010000005.1, from coordinate 13,668 downwards.
TCGAGGTTTTTCCAAAATAAATGAACCACAATTTCGTCTGATTCTAAGGTATAAAAGAAACTTGTTTTTGAATTTATAACTCCTTTTAAATAAGAATTATCATGCTCCCATTTTTGAAAGCAATGCGGATATTTTTTGATCGTAAGCATAATTTGCCTCACCGAAATTATAAACTCTTGAGTTATTTTAAAATTCCAACGAACCATTAAATATTCCTCAATTTCATTATAGGATTCTTTAGCAATTGGTGTCCAAACTACTTTTATTTAGAAAAATACTTCATTTCCGATTCGTTTAGAATACTTTCGTAATCGATTCCTTCCCCGTTTTGATATTGTTTTTCGCTTTTTTCTAATTGTTTTTTTATTTCAATCACATCAGTCTCGCTTTCAGAACTACTTTGCAATATTTTTTTAATCGCCAGTAATGATGACTGATTATTTTCCTTCAAAAGCATTTCAATCAATTCTATTTTTGTGACTTGAGTATTCATTTTGTTGTATTTTTAACAAAGTTAAGCAAATTTACAATACGCTAACTTCTGCCTATTGTTTATTAACACATCTAAAAATAACTACTGACTCCCAACACATTAATTGTACAAGTTAAATCAGCTCAAAAAATTTCGCCCTCATTTTTTAAAACTAAAAGACAATTCAAATAAAAAAGAAAACAAGTAAAATCAAAAAATAAAACCTTCTAATTAAGTGCACTTCTAAAACAAATAAAGCTCAAAAACGATTGTTTTTGAGCTTTATTTTAATTTAAATCTAACCTTAAAACTTATGAAGCAATCTCCAATCGTTTCAATAAATTTTTATTCAAAGTTTCTTTGGCATAATCCACGTCGATTTCTAATATTTTAGTATCAGAACTTGGCAATTCATACATCGCATCCGTTAAGACTGCTTCACATAATGAACGCAATCCACGAGCCCCTAATTTGTATTCCAATGCTTTGTCAACGATAAAATCCAATGCCTCATTTGTAATGGTGAATTCCACATCATCCATCAAAAATAATTTCTCATATTGTTTGATTAAGGCATTTTTAGGTTGTGTCAAAATCGCACGCAAGGTTTCTCTGTCTAAAGGATCCATGTGTGTCAATACTGGTAAACGACCAATAATCTCCGGAATTAATCCAAAATCTTTGATATCCTTTGGAATAATATATTGCAACAAATTGTCTTTATCAATATTATCCACATTTTTTGAAGTACTGTAACCAACTGCTTGACGATTCAATCGTTTCGAAATAATTCTTTCGATTCCATCAAAAGCACCACCGGCGATAAACAAAATATTCTGTGTATTTACCTCAACAAATTTTTGATCTGGGTGTTTACGTCCACCTTTTGGTGGTACGTTTACAACGGTTCCTTCTAGTAATTTCAATAATGCTTGTTGCACTCCTTCACCCGAAACATCACGAGTAATAGATGGATTGTCACTTTTACGCGCAATTTTATCTATTTCGTCAATGAATACGATTCCGCGTTCGGCTTTGGCTACATCATAATCAGCGGCTTGCAATAGACGAGTCAAAATACTTTCGACATCTTCCCCTACATAACCTGCTTCAGTAAGAACTGTCGCATCCACAATGGCTAAAGGCACATCCAACATTTTTGCAATGGTTTTAGCCACTAATGTTTTTCCTGTTCCTGTTTGTCCCACCATGATGATGTTACTTTTTTCAATTTCAACCTCATCGTCTAATTGCTGTTGCATCAAACGTTTGTAGTGATTGTAAACCGCAACCGACATTACTTTTTTAGTTTGGTCTTGTCCAATTACATATTGATCCAAGAACGCTCTGATTTCTTTTGGTTTTTTCAAAATCAAATCACCAACGATTTTTGAACTTCCGCTGGATTTTAATTCTTCTAAAACAATTCCGTGTGCCTGTTCGATACATTTATCACAAATATGTGCATTGATTCCAGCAATCAATAAATTGGTTTCTGGTTTCTTTCTTCCACAAAACGAACACTCTAATACTACTTTTGCCATTCTTTTTTTGTTTAAAGTTTAAAAAGTTTAAAGTTTAAAGTTCCCGCAGCAACCTTAAACCTTAAACCTTAAACTTGTAACTATTTTTATCCTCTTACTAAAACTTCATCAATCATTCCGTATGCTTTTGCTTCTTCGGCAATCATCCAATAATCGCGTTCGCTATCCGTATGCACTTTGTCAAATGTTTGTCCGGAGTGGTGAGAGATAATTTTGTATAACTCATCTTTCAGTTTCAACATTTCGCGTAAGTTGATTTCCATATCCGTAGCAACTCCTTGCGCTCCTCCTGATGGTTGGTGAATCATTACTCTTGAATGAGGTAATGCCGAACGTTTTCCTGCTGCACCTGCACATAAAAGCACCGCTCCCATAGAAGCTGCCATTCCTGTACAAATAGTTGCAACATCTGGTTTGATGTATTGCATTGTGTCATAAATTCCCAATCCTGCGTAAACGCTTCCTCCTGGAGAATTCAAATAAATTTGAATGTCCTTAGAAGCATCTGCACTTTCAAGGAACAATAACTGTGCTTGAACAATGTTTGCAATTTGATCATCGATTCCTGTTCCAAGGAATATAATTCGGTCCATCATCAGCCTTGAGAAAACGTCTAATTGAGAAATATTCAACTGACGTTCTTCAATGATATATGGAGTCATGTTTTTAGGAGTCATTGCGCCTACGATTTTATCGTAATACATGGAGTTTACGCCGTGGTCCTTTGTAGCAAATTTTTTAAATTCTTTACCGTAGTTCATTTATATAAGTTTAAAAGTTTGAATATCTTAAGTTTGAAAGTCGTAAAACATAACGCAAAGGTCGTACCTCTTTACAAATAATGTCAATATGTCTTATTTTTAGCCCAGATAGCAGTGAAAAGCTTTTTGAAATCTTGTCTCATTTTTTCTTGCACGAAAAGAGCGACCAACGGAAGCTCCTTTTCTTGCTTAGAAAAAAGGGAACAAGATGAAAAAACTTGCAACGAATAGCTGGATTGGCTCCTGAAAAAAAAATCCAGAATAAATTCAAACAAAAGAGCGCCAAAAAAATATTTTTCTGACGCTCAAATATAACTATTTTTTATTGTTTACAATCTGTAATAAAATCATAAAGTTTTAATAATCACTTGCGCTCTTAGGGCTTTTGACTTTCGACTTTACGACATTACAGACTCGATTTATTCTCCGTAAGACGCAGCAATAAATTCGTCGTAAGTAACTTCTTTAGTCGTTGGATTTGCTTTTTCTTTAAATAATTCAAGCATTTTCTCTCCTACAACTTGGTCAGAAAGTCTTTTTACTTCGTCTTGGTTAGACAAAACTCTTGCTACAATTCCTTGAACTTCTTCGTCAGTAGGATTTGTTTGTCCGAATTGCGCCATTTGTTGACGGATATTTTTAGTTGTGAATGCTTTCAAGTCTTCAAACGTAACTTTGATATCGCTTGTAGCCATTGCTCTACCTTCGATCAACTGAAAACGCAATCCTCTTTCAGATCTTGCATATTCTACTTCAGCTTCTTCTGGAGACAATTTTTTCTCACCTACAGTTTGCAACCATTTTTTCAAGAATTCAGATGGCAAGTCGAATTTTGTATTTTCGATCAAGAAATCCTGAACATCAGCTAATAATTTTTGGTCAGCTTGTTGCGCAAATTGGCTTTCAGCATCTTCCTTGATTTTTGCTTTCAATTCCTCTAGAGAAGCTACCGTTCCAGCTCCAAAAAGTTTGTCGAACAATTCTTGGTTCAATTCTGCTAATTCAGCACCGTTGATTGCTTCGATAGTAAAATCTACATCAACCTCAAGTGTATGAACTTCATCATGACCTACTTTCATTACGTCCATCAATTGATGAGCGTCTTCAAATAAACCTTTAGTATTTACCGTAACCACATCGCCTACTTTTTTACCGATGAATTTATCAGCAGTCGCTTTGTCTTTGAAAAGTTCCAAAGCAATAGTCGTTGCATTGTTGATTCCAGCTTCTTCATTTGTGAATGTACCAGTAATATCTGATCCTGCTTCAACCACTTCTTGAGGAATGGCTTTACCAAATTGTTTTTGGATTCTTTCCACTTGACCTTCAATCAATTTATCATCAGCCGAAACTACATATTTTACGATGTCGTTTTTAGCCTCTAAGTCTAAAGTGAAGTTAGGCACTAAACCAATTTCATATTCAAAAACCAATTCGTCAGCATCCCAAGAGAAATCCTCGTTTACTTTAGCAAGTGGCGTTCCAAGAAGGTTTAATCTTTCTGATTGTACAAAACGCTCTAGAGCCAAGTCAACTACTTTAGTAATTTCTTCTTGTTTTATCGCTTTCCCGTATTGTTTTTCAACAAGATCTTTAGGCACAGCCCCTTTTCTAAATCCTTTAACGGTTGCCAAAGGCATTTTTTCGTTTATTCTTTTTGCTACTTGACCTTTGTAATCCATAGGAACTACAGTCATTACAATTGTCTCGTTTACTGCGTCTATTGCTACTCTTTTGATATCCATCTTCTTCTTTAATTTACATTATAAATTCGGTGTGCAAAATTATAAAATTTTTCCAAGCCAACCAAGTTTTTTACCGCTGAACCTTCTTGATTGAATTTCAGCGGATTCTAAAGCCAGAAATCTAGGATATTTCGATTGTTTTGGGCGTGTCCCGCCTTCGTTTCACTGCGGCGCGTCAGGCTTTGCGCTGCAATCTTTTATTACGCTACGCTTCATAAAAGGATTTCCACTGCAATCCTTCACGCTGGGAAGTCAAAAGTTAGAAAGTTCCAACAGAAAAGACACAATCTAATTGTTGACAACGAATACTAAAAGACAGAAAAAAATTACAAGTATTACACCAAAAGCGAAAAAAGTTGTATACATTTGATGTTATATGCTAGTTAGGGCTAATACTAGGTAAAGCTTGAAATAAATAATGAAAAATAATTTAACCAAAAAACAAACCAAAATAAAAAATGGAAATCATTAGAAATAATTACGAATGGATATTTAGCGGAGTCGGAGTTTTAATAATTGGCTACATTATCACATTTTTTTTATCACATAAAAATCAGAAACAAGAAATTCCAATAATCAATACACCTAGTACAAACACAAATACTAATTCTTTCGTAGTTAATAATATTATGGGAAATACAAACCAAATTGACAAATCAAGTACAGAAAATACTGATGATCGATTAAAAGGAAAAACTAAAATTTTATTTATTGACGATAATCATACAGAATATAAAATGGTGTCAATTCTAAAAAAATCTGGATGGATAAATACCAAATCTGTAAAAGATGTTATCGACCTTGATGACCCTAAAGTTAATGAAGCAGATATTATTTTTGTTGATATTAATGGAGTTGGAACTACTATGTTTCAAGATCAAGGGTTAGGATTGGCCTCAGCATTAAAAAAGAAATATGAGAGCAAAAAAATCATTTTGTATTCCGCAGAAATTACTGGAGATAGGTTTCATAGAGCCTTAAGAGAAGTTGATGGGTGCTTATCAAAAAATGCTGAACCATATCAGTTTATTAATTTAATTGAGGAATTTGCTAAATAATCAGATATGAAACATTTTTCAATTATAGATTTTTCTGGTGTTGTAATTTCCGATAATTTAGAAAAAGAATGCAAGGTCTGTTTTGACAATAATAATACAAGAGGCAATTTAATTCCAAATTGTCCAAAATATAGCGGAGAAAGACGTCAAGGTAAAATAACTAATAATAAAGGCATTACATTTTTATGTTGTGACACAACTAAAACAACAAAACTATTTAAAAGTAAATTAGAAGGACTGTCTTATGCCTATTACGACCTTATAATTCCGAAAAAGCAAATTGAGGATGATATAAAGAAATCTGAGCAGCAAAAAGTAAATCGCCTAGTACATAATTTAACTTCAATAAACGCACACAATATCCAAGAAATTTATGACTTAATCCCTCAAGAAATACTTTCTTCTAATTGGCGGACACAAATTGAGTATATTGAAAATGAACTAAAGAGAAATTCAAAAAAAGCATCAATGATGTTTTTAAGAATTGCTAAACATAATATACACATGAAGTCAGAATTTTCAATTTACAGAAAACTTGATAGAACTGATGCAGTATCTCTTGAAATTAGAAGTTGGTCAGTTCGAAATGTTTTGCTAAATGTTCTGCATACTTTTTTTGCAGATTTCACAAAAAACAGAATTTACGTTCAAGTAAACGATTTTTTTGGTAAAGTAAAGTTCGATTATGAGACAATTCAGGTTGCTTTTTATCATTTAATCGAAAATGCGTCAAAATATGCAAAACCAAATTCTACAATAGATATTAATTTTGTTGACAATCTCGATTCAATTACTTTATCTATAGTAATGATAAGTTTATATATTAGTCCATTAGAAAGAGAGAAAATATTTTTAGAAGGTATATCTGGCAGCTTAGCGAAATCAATTGGGAAAAGTGGTGATGGAATTGGAATGTGGAGAATCAAACAAATGATGGAATTAAATGAAGGTACATTTGAAATTGTTTGTGGTGAGAATTCGGAAAAATTAAGAGGAATACAATTTAGCGAAAATCGATTCAATCTATCTTTCAAAAAGTACTAGCCCTAAACGCCATTTAGCGAGATTGTGGGTTTAGTAAAATTTCAGTTTTTAATGACGATTACGTTCAGCCGAAAGTACTCGTTTTAAAAAGTTCACAACCGCGGTAAGTAGCAAAACATTATATGCAAGCTTACAGGAACTCAACGTAAATCAACAAAACATAAAAAATGAGAGACAAAAAACATGAAATTTTCGAAACGATTAAGAATCTAGTTGAAGCAAGAGATATCATTTTTACACAAATTGTAAACCTTGCAATGTCGGGAGAAATGAGTGGTATCGAAAGTGCTTTTGATATTGGAGAAGAATATAGTTTTACTCTCTCTCATTTTGAAAATGTTGAAGATGAAAACGTGAAAAAATTAGTTTCGCTTTGCAAAAAAACCGAAAAAACTATTTTCTCCCTTATGAACTTAAATGGAATTAGCGAAAAAGACATAAATTTATGAGAAATAAAACCACTTCATTTATTGGTTTAAAAAAAACAAACTGACGAAACCAATTGATTAAATTGAAACTCAACAACAATGGATGAAAATTTAAAAAATTTCCTATTATATTCTGCTCCAAACGGCGAAGTTCGTGTGGATGTATTATTGCAAAACGAAATGTTATGACTCTTGCAAAAAGCCATCCCGGCAGTGTTTGGGTGTAGTACTGATAATGTTTCATTGCCCCGCTAGCGCGAGCGTCCCGCTCGTGCCCACAAAAAAGAGTTAGAAAACCAAAAGCTAAATCTATGAGCACAAAATATAAATTTGGAGAAAGTACAGGAGCATATTTTGTAAGCTTTGCCACAGTAAATTGGATCGATGTATTTACTAGAGATGCGTATTTTGGGAATATCATTGAATCATTAGACTTTTGCAGAAAAAATAAAGCAATGGAAATTTACGCATATTGTATTATGCCAAGCCATATTCATTTAATTTTTCGTTCCGGAAATGGTGATCCTTCGGGACTGATGCGAGATTTCAAAGGATTTACATCAAAAAAAATGCTCCAAACAATCGAAGAAAATACTCAAGAAAGCCGAAGAGAATGGATGCTCTGGATGATGGAACGAGCAGGTAAAAAGAATAGTAATGTGACGAATAGACAATTTTGGCAACAAGATAATCATCCAATTGAAATTTGGTCCTTAAAGGTTTTTGAACAAAAACTTGATTATATACATTACAATCCCGTAGAATCTGGCTTTGTAACAGATCCAATAGATTGGAAGTATAGCAGTGCGAGAAATTATGGAAACAATGATCAAACCATCTTAGAAATTGATTTGAATTGATTTTGATAATGGGCACGAGCGGGACGCTCGCGCTAGCGGCGCTTCAACAAAAGCAAAAAAAAAAATGTTAATCAAAAAATATTAAATAATGAAAATTGAATGGATAGCAAAACACGAAGAACCCAGCTCCGCAAAGTGTTCATTCAAAGAAAAAATTTGTCGTATAAGCTGCGTAAACGTCTCTGAATTTGCGCCCCACAGCTCCGCAAAGTGTTCATTTAAAAAATAAATTTATCGTTTAAGCTGCGCAAACGTCTCTGACTTTGCACCCACAATAATGAGCCAATAATCAATTGATGTAAAGTGTTACCAGCATATAGGATTTGGTACAAAGTCGAGAGACTTTGCGCAGCAGGAAAGTTGGTAATATTTTGGAAAAAAGGCGTAAATTTAACAGCATTTTAAAAATATAAATTATGATGAAATTTTGGATAATTGCAATTCTAATTTTTATTGTTTCAACATATATACTGGCGAAATATACTTTAAAATCAAACAGAGAAGAAGCTGGTGAACGAATTTGGAGATTTGGGAATGGAAGGTCTGTTTATTGGCGAATTCTTACTTTGTGCAGTTTTGGAATAACTGTTGTAATAATGCTTATTATGCATTGGATAGGAATTCCTATTCTGTAAAAAATTGAAATATTTTAAATAAGCAATTTAGGTCCAAACACGTTGAAGTAGCAGAACGAAGTTTAAAAATTAAAACCTGCCAGCAGAAACTTGAAAAGTTTTGCCCCGCGAGGGCGAGCGTCCCGCTATCAACAATGTCGTCAAACTTAACATCTATGTACACAATCAATACTAGAAGATCATTAATATTTATACCTATTACTCTATTAATAGTCTATTTTTGTGCTGGAGTTTTTTATAATCCGGCACATATAATTTATATTAAACCTTTTATAATTCCAACTTTTATAATTTATGCCGTATTGAGTAATTTTGAGAAACTTACTCTAAATTATTATTTATACGTTTTTTTCTTTTATCTAAATGAGATATTACTTTTGTTGTGGGAAGATGCAATACCGCTGTACAGAACTGCATTAGTGGCATCCTTCTTTTGTTATTCAGCAATAATAAATTTAGGCTACAATTCAATCAAAACTAAAAAACTTTACACGATACCAAAAGGATTTTCACTTTTTATATTAGTCATAAATTGTGTGTTTTTAGTAGCAATCTTATATGTTTTAATGTCTATTATTGATGATAATTTTCTTAACATCATTTTGATTTTTAATGCAATAGTAGCTGTATTTCTTGGAGTTACAGCAGTTTTATATCTGGGGAAATTTGGAAACAAAAAAGCGTACTATTACTTTTTTGGTGCATTTGCTTTAATTTTTAACGATATTTTTGCCGCTATTGGAACTTATTTTATTGAAGATGTAGTTTTGAACACCTTTGATAGAATATTGCATTTCACTTCGTTTTATCTCATTTATCGATTCATTATAAATGATAAAAAAAAGGTTGAAAATCTTTCGACAGATTCTCAATCCCGCTCCGCAAAGTGTTCATTCAAAGAATAAATTTGTCGTATAAGCTGCGTAAATGTCTCTGACTTTGCGCCCACAATAATGAGCAAATAAAATACAGCAAGTGTAAAGTGTTAATGGTATATTGGATTTGTCACAAAGTCGGGAGATTTTGCCACCGGCGAAGTTCGTGTGGATGTATTATTGCAAAACGAAATGTTATGGCTCTCGCAAAAAGCGATGGCGGCATTGTTTGATAGTAGTACCGATGATGTTTCATTGTATTTAAAAAATATTTTTGAATCTAATTAATAAGAAGAAAATTCAGTTACCGAGGTTTTCTCGGCAACTGCTTCTGACGGCAAAAATTATAAAGTAAAACACTTTTAAATAATATCTAACATGAAAAAGAATCCAACGATACCGATTACCTCCAACAAAAGACTGTTGGCTATTTTAGTTGGCATAGCTTTTATACTACTCGTTCCTTTGGTAGCCATGCAATTCACTGATGAAGTAAAATGGACATTCTTTGACTTTATCGCAGCAGCTGTTTTACTGTTTAGTTCCGGACTTGCATTAGAACTTATTCTGCAAAAAGTAAAAACAACCCGATCCAGATTTATAGCTGGCGCTGTCGTTTGTATAGCTTTGATGCTTGTATGGGCAGAACTAGCTGTTGGTATCTTCGGGACTCCTTTTGCCGGCAACTAAAATAGAAAAATAAGCGCGTACAACGACAATTATTTCTCCTGCTCGAGCAGCCGTTCTGCTTTGGTCAACAAGTACGTACCATCCTAAAATAGAGAAGCAATCCTACTTTACTCCGCTACTAAAAACGCAAAAAGGGGATGTTTTACCATCCCCCATTTACAATCTACAAATTTAAAACTAGTTGGTAATGGTAATCGTTCCCGTCATCAAACCGTGAAATTCACAGTTATAATAAAGGGTATTTGGAGCATTTGCAGGAACAACGATTTTTACTGATCCTGATACTGCACCGTTATTTGTAACTCCTGAGGTAAAGGCATTGGCTGTACCAGTTCCTTGTACTGTATTCAAATAGAAAGGGTGACCCGGAGTGTTAACATTGAAAGTGTAGGTGCCACCTCTTTTAAAAGTAAAGTTTGGATTGCTTACGTTAGTTAATCCTTCACCGTTAAAAATATAAGCAGTAGTCCCACTATTGGTTACACTATAAGTTTTTGTTTCCACACTTCCAGAACCACTTCCTACGCTTGAACCAATATTCCCTTGCGCCACTATGGTAGTTAAATCAGCACCACTTAAATGGACATTCACATAAGCGCTAAGTGTTAAAAACTGAGTGTAAGTTACCGCAGCACCGCCTACTAAACTAGCTACTTGTGTTTTACTAATCCCAGTGTCTCCGTTTACAGGATTCAAACCAGCAATGATATTTCCTGATGTAGCAACATTGTTTTCATGAATGTGCGCTGGATGACTTCCGCCAGCAGGAGTGCCTACAAGTTTAATGGTTACCAATGTCGTTTGGTTGACACGTTCCGCAAATTCAACCGTTCCATTGATACCGGCAACGTCTTTTTGGGCTAATACGTAACTTACTTTTTTGCCAGTCAATTCATTCTGACCAATATCCCCTTGAGCAACTAGCGTAGCTAAATTAGTTGCACTTAAATGAAAGTTGATGTAGCCATTATAGGCCAATACTTGATCGTACCCAAAAGCAGTACCATTATCTAGTTTAGAGACGTTAGTTGCGCTCAATCCTGTATCCCCATTTACGGGCTTAAATGAAAAAGCAATTCCACCTCCTTGAGCGGCTGTATTGGTATGGATGTGTCCAGGGTGCAATCCACCAGCTGGAGTATTTTGTAATTGTACTATCGCTAATGCTTCTCCATTTACTCGTTTGTAAAAAGTAGCAGTACCAGATATTGCCGGAACAGCGACGCTGCCTAGAGGATATACTTTAGAAACCCCTGTAAGGTCATTTTGTCCAATATCACCTTGTGCAACAAGTGTAGTCAATTTGTCGGCACTCAAATGCACATTGATGTACCCGTCAAAATCAAGTAGCCCTTGATATGTGATGGGGCTGCCGTTATCCAGTGCTTTGAATGTAGTAACACTTTTTCCAGTCGTACCATCGACCGGTTTTAAGGTAAGTGCAATATCGCCACCCTCAGCAGCCGTGTTCAAGTGAATGTGTGCGGGATGTAAACCACCTGCAACAGTGTTTTTTAAATCTAATTCAATACTTAATGTGGCATCACTTTTTTCAATTACAGTTGCTGTTCCGGTTACTCCCGAAGTCCCAACCGCACCTAAATCATACACTTTTGAATTCAAAACTGTTGGGGCTGGAGCATCATCATCATTGTTACAACTACTAAAAATGAAGGGAACCAACATCACTAGTACTACTAGACTTTTTTTTAAATGTTTCATTTTGTTTATTATTTTCAGGTTAATGTTAAACAAATTTAATATTATTTTTTTTTAAATCCAACTAATATTTTGTTTAAATAAGTAAAATTTAATTTTAACCAACTGATATATAGAATTATAAAGATATAAGTGGATTTTAGCATAGCTGCAAAATAATTACAAAAAAAAGTATCATTAATCGCAAAAGAATTAAACAAAAAAGGAAGTGCATTTTCGGCTATACTGGAATAGCTAGTTTCATGCTAACATTTTTGTTACATTCACAAACGTCAACAATAGGAACACTTACAAAACACTCAAAAACTAAAACAGTATCCATATATGAAATCAATTGACAAACTGGCTTGGATTGAAATGCAAAACAAATCCATTCTCTCTACAAAAAGTTATGGAAAGGACAAATATTATATTCCTGGCGGTAAAAGAGAAATTGGCGAAACGGACCAGCAAGCTTTAGTGAGAGAAATTCAAGAAGAACTTAATGTGAGTATTGATACAAATACATTAAAATTTGTTGGCGTTTTTGAAGCGCAAGCTCACGGACATCCGGAAGGCGTTTTGGTAAAAATGACTTGTTATTCTGGTGCATTTTCCGGAGAACTAAAAGCAAGTTCAGAAATTGAAGAAATAATGTGGCTTACATACGCGGACAAAGACAAAATTTCAGAAGTGGATAAATTAATTTTTGACTATCTGAAACAACATAATTTATTAGACTGACAATATTATTTTTTTGAGGGCATGCGCTAGATGGTGTACTATTCTAGAACTTGGCTTTCTCGTTCTACAAACTAACACCAAATAAAGACAATGATTTATTTGCTGTACGATTAATTGTTATATTTGATAAACCGAAAAAGGATGCTATTTGGTAGAATTATCAACTTCTATCCGCTTGTTTTGGTGACACTTTATTCTATTAATCCACAATTCAGCAGTAATTTAGGACGACCAAGCAAATCGACAATTACTAATAACCTTTTTAATATTCCGAAAAATGAAGACTAATTTGTTATTTGATTTTACCGTTGACAAAGCAAGCAAAACTGTATTCGTAAACAGAGAATTTGCTGCCGATCTTTCTCTGGTATGGGATGCTTTTACCAAACAAGAAATTCTTGACCGATGGTGGGCACCTACTCCTTGGGAATCCAAAACAAAATTTATGAATTTCAAAGTTGGCGGACGACGATTTTATGCTATGGTAAGCCCGGAAGGACAAAAGCATTGGTCAATTCAGGAATATTCTTCTATTAGTCCAAAAACTAATTTCAAAATGAATAATGCTTTTGCAGACAAGGATGAAAACGCAGAATTACCCGGTTCTGATTGGGATTTGAATTTCAGCGAACAAAACGGAATTACAAAAGTTAGTATTATTATTAAAAACGAATCCCTTGCGCGCTTCGAGAAGATGATTGAAATGGGCTTCCAAGGAGGTTTTACGATGACATTGAACTTCTTGGACAAGCTGTTGGAAACTTTATCACAACAACAGTAGAAAGAAAATTTGCTAGTTAAACCATATATTAAACATAACTAATATAGGCTTGCCGCAAGGTTGTTGTTTGTTTTCAAAGAACGCCAAATAAAATAGTATGGGACCGCGAAATGTACTTTTTTGACTTTTAAAATAGAACAGATAAAAACGGTTGTAATGCACTTAAAAAGAATCCTATGAAAGCACTATTTACTTTTTTAATTTTAATTTCCAATTTAACTTTATTCGCACAATCGGATGGTTTAGCCCCCTAATAATCGGACTTTAACATTTTAAGTTTTACAAACATACGCAATTAGTCAATATCTTTGTCTTGCAAGGAACAAACGAAGG